>DAICYJ010000121.1 GCA_027311705.1 Novosphingobium sp.
GTCGGTCCAGCCATCGAACATCGCGGCTTCGGCGATGTGCGGGGCAAGGTCCATGCGCAGTTCTTCGAGAGTGCGGTCGTCGGACACCGGATGACGCCTTTTAGAACGAGGGGCCGTAAGTCTTGGTGGCGGGGCGGGTGCTGCTGGATTTGGCGGCGCTGTCGAATTCGCCGGCCAAGGCCCCGCCCTTACCATCGAGCAGGGCATAATCGCGGGCGGAGCGGCCGGAGTTGTCGGCACGATCCGGGTTGGCCTTCGCTTTCAGCAAGGCGCGGACGAGGGCGAGATCCTTGCGGTGGACGGCGCTGATCAGCGGGGTCTCGCCGGTGTCGTTGGGTTCATCCACCCGCGCGCCGACCGAGATGAGGAAATCGACGCCTTCGAGGAAGCCGAGATCGACGGCGAGGACCAGCGGAGTGGAGCCCTTGAAATCGCGGGCATTCACGTTGGCGCCCTTGGCGACGAGGAACTGCATCCACGTGACATCGCGCCGGGCGGTGACGATGTGCAACGCGGTCTGCCCGGTCGAGATATCCCTGGTGTTGACGATCTGGGTGCCGGGTTCGTTCAGCACGTCGGTAGCCTTGTCGCCGTCCTTTTTGCGCACGGCTTCGAGGAATTTGTACCCATCTGAGAATTGCGCCTGCGCGGGAACGGCAAGGGCCAGCGCGCCGAGCATCGCCGCAGCCGCCATCGCCATGCGTGCCCCGGTCCAACGATTCGTCACGATACCTGTCCTCCTGCTGTGCCCCATGAGTGAGAGCCCCTTGCAAGCCGCTGGTTAGCAGAGCATGAACCGGCGCGCTATGGACCCCAGAAGGACATTTCGAACCTGCGCCGCCGCCCTGATCGGGCCGCTTGCGCTGATGCTGGTATCGTGCGGCAGTGGCGGTGTGCCGGCGGAGGATCCTCCACTGGCGGGCGCGGCCATCGGCGGCGATTTCACTCTGGTGGACAAGGCCGGCAAGACCGTGCGCTATTCCGATTTCGCGGGCAAATACCGCGTTGTCTATTTTGGCTATTCGTTCTGCCCCGATGTGTGCCCGCTCGATGTGCAGCACTTGATGCAGGGCGTGCATCTGTTCGCCAAGGACCAGCCGCAAGCGGCGGCGAAGATCGTGCCGATCTTCATCACCATCGATCCGGCGCGCGATACGCCCAAGGTAGTCGGCGAGTTCGTGGCCAATTTCGGGCCGGAGCTGATCGGCTTGACCGGCAGCGAGGCGCAAGTGGCGGCGGCGGCCAAGGCCTTCGTGGTGTTTGCCCAAAAGCGGGCCGGCGCATCGCCCGACAGCTATCTGATGGATCACAGCCGCGCGGCCTATCTGATGGGGCCGGACGGCAAGCCGATCGCGCTGTTGCCCGCCGAGCAGGACGGGCGCGCGGTGGCGGCCGAACTGGCGAAGTGGGTGAAGTGACACTGCAGAACCGGTTCTGGGACAAGCCCATCGAATCGCTGAACCGCGACGAATGGGAAGCGCTGTGCGACGGCTGCGGCAAGTGTTGCCTGCACAAGCTGGAAGACGATGATACGGGCGAAGTCTATCACACCAACGTGGCGTGCCGGCTGCTGGACCTGACCACGGCGCGCTGTTCGGATTATCGCCACCGCAAGGCGCAAGTGCCTGATTGCCTGCGGCTGACGCCCAAGCTGGTGATGCAGGTGCCGTGGCTGCCCGCGACCTGCGCCTATCGGTTGCGCGCGGATGGTGAGCCGCTGCCGGACTGGCATTATCTGGAATGTGGCGACCGCAACGAGGTGCACCGGCGCAAGGTTTCGGTGGTGGGCAAGGCGGTGAGCGAGGTGATCGCAGGACCGCTGGAGGATCACATCGTGCCGGGCGACGGCGCGTGATCGAGTGGCTGCGCCGCCCCTTGCGCGAACCGGCGACGCCGCGCGCGATCAAGCCGCGCACGATCGTGATCGATGGCCGCGAGATGCCGCTGGTGGTGCGGCGGCTGCGCCATGCGCGGCGGCTGACGCTGCGGCTGGCGCCCGATGGTCGCGAAGTGCGGGTTTCGATGCCATCATGGGGCCGGGTGGGCGATGCGGTCGAATTTGCACAAGGCCGCCGCGACTGGCTGGCGGAGCAGCTGGCGCGGCTGCCCGAACCGCAAGTGGTGGAGCCGGGGGCGACACTGCACTACCGGGGCGAGACCTTGCGGATCGATTGGCATGAAACGGCCCCGCGTCGCCCGGTGCTGGATGATGGCGCGGTGGTGCTGGGCGGGCCGCACGAAGGCATGGATGCCCGCATCCGGCGCTGGCTGGAAAAGGAAGCGCTGCGGCTGTGCGCCGACGATCTGGCGCACTATTGCGGGATGGGCGGCCATGCGGTGCCCCGGCTGGCATTGTCACGCGCGCAGCGGCGCTGGGGCAGCTGCGCGGCGGACGGATCGATCCGGATCAACTGGCGGCTGGTGATGGCACCCGATTTCGTGCGCCGTTCGGTGGTCGCGCACGAAGTGGCGCATCTGAAGCATTTCGACCACAGCCCGGCGTTCCATGCCGAACTGGCGCGCATTTTCGAAGGCGAGGTGGAGGCTGCGAACCGCTGGCTGAAGCGCGAGGGCCGAGGGCTTTACCGGCAGTTTGGCTAAACAATTCCGGTCGCATTTGTAACCGGTTTGCGATAGGGGCGGAACATGACCACGGCCTCTGACCTCTCGCCCGCCATGTCGCTTTCGCGCGACGATATGCGCCGCCTGCACCGGCTGGCCGAGCCGGAAGTGGTGCTGCCGCTGCTGACCGGTCTGCCGGACGATGACGAGCGGGCCATCGTGGCGCGCGGCAAAGGCCTGATTGCCGAACTGCGCAAGGGGCAGGCGGTCGGCTGGGTCAACCGCTTCATGGCCGAATATCGCATGGACAGCGACGAAGGGCTGGCGCTGCTGAGTCTGGCCGAAGCGTTTTTGCGCGTGCCCGATCCGGCGACGGCGGACCTGCTGATTGCCGACAAGATCGGCGAGGCGGACTGGCGCGCGCATTCGGGGCGGTCATCCTCCGCGCTGGTCAATTCGGCCACCTGGGGGCTGGTGCTGGGCCGGGCGGTGATCGGGGTGGAGCCGCAATCGGGCGTGCTGCGCCGGCTGATCGCGCGCAGTGGTGAGCCGTTCGTGCGGCAGGCGGTGGGCGCGGCCATGAGGCTGATGGGCGAAGTGTTCGTGATGGGGCGGACCATCGACGAGGCGCTGGGCCGGATGAAGGGGCACAAGGGTTTTACCGCCAGCTTCGACATGCTGGGCGAAGGCGCGCGCACGTTTGAGGATGCGGCGGCCTATATGCAGGCCTACCGCGGTGCGATTGCAGCGGTGGGCAAGGCGGCGGGGGCCGGGCATTCGATTTCGGTGAAATTGTCCGCTCTTCACCCGCGATATGAAGCGGCACAGGCGGAAAAATGCCTTCCGGCACTAACCTCAAGTTTGCTTGAGCTTTGCCGGATGGCGCGGGATTCCGGGATTCCGCTGACGGTGGATGCCGAGGAAAGCGAGCGGCTGGACCTGTCGCTGGATATCATCGCTGTCGTGGCCGCCGATCCGGTATTGCGGCACTGGGACGGGCTGGGCATGGCGGTGCAGGCCTATTCCCGCCGCGCGCGCGCGGTGTGCCGCTGGGCGGGCGCGCTGGGCGAGGCGACCGGGCGGCGGATCAAGGTGCGGCTGGTGAAGGGTGCGTACTGGGACAGCGAGATCAAGGCGACGCAGGAACAGGGTCTACCGGACTATCCGCTGTTCACGCGCAAGGCGCATACCGATGTATCGTACCTCGCCTGCGCGCGCGAATTGCTCGTCAGCCCGCATGTGGAGCCGGCCTTTGCCAGCCACAATGCGCGCACGGTGGCCACGCTGGTGGAATGGGCCAAGGGTATGGGGCGGTCGCCGGCAGACTTCGAGTTCCAGCGCCTGCACGGCATGGGCGATGGCCTGTACGAAAAGCTGGTGCGCGAGGAAGGCTATCGCTGCCGCATCTATGCGCCGGTGGGTGGGCATCGCGACCTGCTGGCCTATCTGGTGCGGCGCTTGCTGGAAAATGGCGCGAACACCAGCTTCGTGCATCAGATGGCCGATGCCGGGGCGCGGGCGGAGGACTTGCTGGCCGATCCAGTGGCGAAGGCGCACGCGAGTGGCGGGTTGCCGCATCCCTCGATCCCGGCACCGCGCGTTCTGTTTGAGCCGGTGCGCGGCAATTCGGCGGGGATCGATCTGAATGATCGGACAGTGCTGGGCGACTTGAAGGGGAAGTTACTCCCCTGCGCTGCAACCGACGGAGGCCCCCGCCTTCGTGGGGGAGCAGTCGAGGAATTGGTCGGGGTGGCGCAAGCCGCTGCGCCTGCGTGGGCCGCAACGCCGGTTGGCGAACGCGCGGCGGTGATCGAGCGGCTGGCGGATTTGCTGGAGGAACGGCGCGAGGAAGCGTTCGCATTGTTGGTGCATGAGGCGAAGAAGACGCTGCCCGATGCGCTGGCCGAAGTGCGCGAGGCTGCGGATTTCTGCCGATATTATGCGCGGGCGGCGCGTGAGCTGATGCAGCCGCAGGCGTTGCCGGGGCCGACGGGCGAGGCCAACGTGCTGCGGATGGTTCCGCGCGGGGTGTGGGCGGCAATTGCGCCGTGGAACTTCCCGCTGGCGATCTTTCTGGGGCAGGTGGTGGCCGCGCTGGTGACAGGCAATGCCGTGGTGGCCAAGCCTGCGCCACAGACGCCCGCCATCGGGCGCTGGGCGGTGGCGCTGGCGCATGAAGCGGGCGTGCCGGTCGGAACGTTGCAGCTTGCTGTCGGCGGGGCTGACATTGGCGGGGCGCTGGTGGCCGATGTCCGCGTGGCGGGTGTTGCGTTCACCGGATCGGTGGCGACGGCGAAGCGCATCGCGCGAACGCTGCTGGACGACGATGACCGCCCGATCGTGCCACTGATTGCCGAGACCGGCGGGATCAACGCGATGGTCGTCGATTCGACCGCGCTGACCGAACAGGTGGTGCGCGATGTGGTGACGAGTGCGTTCCGGTCTGCCGGGCAGCGGTGTTCGGCGCTGCGGCTGTTACTGGTGCAGGAAGAGGTGGCGGAACGCACGCTGCACATGCTGGCGGGGGCAATGGATGCCCTGGTGGTGGGCGATCCTGCCGATCCCGCGACCGACGTCGGCCCGGTGATCGACGAAGCCGCTTATGGCAAGTTGATGGCACGTCGCGCGGAGATGCGCGACCGGATCGTGAAGACGCTGGACGTGCCGGAGCAAGGGCTGTTCGTGCCGCCGACGGTGATCCGGCTGGGATCGGTGGACGAGTTGAGCGCCGAATGGTTCGGGCCGTTGCTGCACGTCGTCACATGGAAAACGGGTACGCTCGAGGCGCTGATCGAGGCGGTGAACGCAAAGGGCTTCGGCCTGACGATGGGCCTGCACAGCCGCATCGCGCGGGTGGCGGAGACGGTGGAGAGCACGGCGAAGGTGGGCAACCTCTACGTCAACCGGTCGATGATCGGGGCAGTGGTGGGCAGCCAGCCGTTTGGCGGCGAGGGGCTTTCGGGCACCGGGCCGAAGGCCGGCGGGCCGCATTACCTTCCGCGCTTCTGCGTGGAGCGGGTTACATCGACCGATACGACGAGTTCGGGCGGGAATGCGTCGCTTCTGTCGTTGGACGAGGAGCTTTGAGCGCGGGCCACTGGCGCGAGCGCGCGGTCCGTCCTATCTAGCGCGATATGAAGTCCTTTTTCAGCAATGTGTCTCCGCTGCGCGCGTTGAAAGACCTGTGGCAGGTGATCGGGGCGCCGACCGAGTTTCGCACGCGATCGCTGCTGATGGCGGCGGCGATTACCGGCGGGATCTTCTACCTGATGATGCAGCAGGGCGGGCGCGGATTGCCCCGTCCGCCCGAAATCGTGTGGTTCGAAAGCTGGCGCGCAGACCGCACCGACAAGGAAATCATCGCTGGCAATATCGAGGCCACGAACAAGGTGCGCGCCGCACAGGCCGAGGAAGAGCGCCACGCCGAGAACATCCGCCAGATGTACAAGGCGGTGGGCGCGGCGACCGGCCTCGATACGCAAAAGATGTATGAGCAAGGCAAGGCCGAGCGCGAGGCCGAGAAGAAGGCCGCCGACGACAAGGCCAAGGCGCTGCTGAACCGGCTGGCGAAGGAGCCTGCCGCCGATCCTTCGGCTGCGCCCTGACCCGATGGCGGGGGGCGGACAGGACAGGACCGACGCGGACTGGATGGACGCCGCCGCTGCGATAGCCGCGCGCGGGCGGCCGTTGAGCCGGCCCAATCCGGCGGTTGGCGCGATTCTGGTGCGCGATGGCAAGGTGGTCGGGCGTGGATGGACGCAGGCCGGTGGCCGTCCGCATGCAGAGGCGGTGGCGCTGGCGCAGGCGGGCGACGCGGCGCGCGGGGCAACGCTTTACGTGACATTGGAACCGTGCGCGCATCGCAGCGAGCGTGGGCCGGCCTGTGCCGCGCTGGTGGCACGAGGGGGGCCAGCGCGGGTCGTGGTGGGATGTGGCGATCCCGATCCGCGCACCGCCGGCGAAGGCATCGCGATGATGCGCGCGGGCGGCATCGCCGTGGAGATGATCGCTTCGGCGGCGGCCGAGCGGTCGCTGGCGGGATACCTGATGCGCGCCCGGCTGGGGCGGCCGCATGTGACGCTGAAGCTGGCGACGTCGCTCGATGGGCGGATCGCGCTGGCGGATGGATCGAGCCAGTGGATCACCGGTCCGCAAGCGCGCGCGCATGGGCATATGGAACGCGCGCGGGTGGATGCGATTCTGGTGGGCCGCGGTACTTTGCGTGCCGATGAGCCACGGCTGGACGTACGTCTACCGGGGCTGGAAGCGCGCAGCCCGGCGCGGTGGGTGCTGACGCATGGGGCAGCGCCCGATGGCTGGAACGCGGTGGCGGAGTTTGCTGCGCCCGGCGTGTTCGGCGATGCGCAGACGCTGATGGTCGAAGGTGGGGCCGGCGCGGCGGCGGCGTTTCTGGCGGCGGATATGGTCGACCGGCTGCTGTTCTATCGCGCGCCGGTGATTGTCGGCGATGGCTTGCCATGTGTGGGCGACATCGGGCTGGGTTCGCTGGCCGAGGCGCACGGGCGCTGGCGGCTTTCTGAGCGGGCCCTGCTTGGCAGCGATACATTGGACGTCTACGAGCGGGCGCGCTGAAGCAGGAGTCTGGCATGTTTACCGGCATCGTTACCGAAGTGGGCAAGGTTCTCGACATCGCGGACAAGGGCGACCGCCGCGTGACGATATCGTGCGCGATGGACCCGGCAGGCATTGCCATGGGCGCGTCGATCGCCTGTTCGGGCGTGTGCCTGACGGTGGTGGACAAGGGCGGGGTTGCCGGCGACGGTTGGTTCGCAGTCGATGTTTCGGGCGAAACGGTGAACTGTACGGCGCCGGCGCAATGGAACGCAGGCGCACCGGTCAATCTGGAACCTGCACTGCGGCTGGGCGACGAACTGGGCGGCCATATCGTGACCGGGCATGTCGACGGCGTGGGCGAAGTGGTGGGCGTGTGCCCCGAAGGCGGATCGCTGCGCATCGGCATTTCGGCACCGGTTGACCTTGCTCCTTATATTGCGGCCAAGGGATCGATCACGGTGGACGGGGTTTCGCTGACGGTGAACGAGATCGCCGACCAGAGCGACGGCACGGTGCATTTTGCGCTGAACATCATTCCGCACACCGCCGAAGTGACCACGCTGGGCACGCTGGCGGCGGGGACCAAGGTCAATCTGGAGATCGACGTTTTGGCGCGGTATCTGAAGCGGATGCAGAGCCTTTCCGCGCAGGCGTGATCCTTCGACAAGCTCAGGATGAGCGGTGGTTATTGTGTGCGGGTGCCGGAAACGAGGCGGATGATTGCGCCGACGGCGAAGAAGCCGGCCGGGCCTTGCGGGCAGGCGATATAGCGGCTGCGCCAGGTGGGCGCGAATTTCTGCTTGTAGAAACGCAGACCGGCGAAATTGTAGACCTGCCCGCCAAGGTGATACAACGCGCGGGCCATGCGCGCCCAGAACGGTGCAAGCCTTCCGCCGGGGACGCCGGATAGCGGCGCGAGGCCCATGTTGAACTGCGCGAAGCCCTGATCGCGGGCGTGGGCGATGAGTTCGGCAAACAGGAAATCCATCGTGCCGGGCGGGCTGTGGCTGGCCTGCCGCATCAGGTCCACCGACATTTCCTGTCCCGCTCCCGATCGCCAGATATTGGCGAAGGCCAGCGGTTCGGACCCGCGCATCACCACCGCCATATCGAAGCGGGTGAGGTAGGCCGCTTCGAAGCGCCCGAGGCTGAAGCCTTTCTCCTGCGTTTTCTGGGCGATGAGCCATTCCTGCGAGATCGGGCGCAGCATGGGCAGCCAGCGTGGCACGTCCGCCATCGGCACGATCTTCAGAGACAGGCCTTCGCGCAAGGCGCGGGCGCGGCTGTTGCGCAGGCCTTTCATGCGCGCACCTTGCAAGCTGAAGGCGGTGGTATCGACCAGCGCTTCTTCGCCATACTTCATCGTGGCGAGGCCGAGTTCGACGAGCAGCGGCAGCATCGCTTCGCTCGCCTGATAGAAGCACAGCATCGCGTTGGAGAGATCGGCCACGCGGCGCAGTTCCCACACCAGATCCGGCCAGCGGGCGCGCGGGCCGACCGGATCGCCCATCACCACCCAGAACCGGCCCTGCGGGCGGTACATGATGAAACAATCCTGTTGCGGCGAAACGAGGAAGCGCTTGTCGCCAGTAAAGGCGAGCGCGGCGTCGCTGCGCGGGGCGGCGGCGATGGCGCGGGCGGCGACTTCGGCCGGCAAGGCGGCGATGCCACCACTGGCGCGCGGGCGGGTCATCCATTCGCGCACTGCAAACGCGGTGAACAGCACGCCCGCGCCGAAGCTGGCGCGCAGGTAGCGCGGGGCATCGCCATACAGCGCGAAGTGCCACCACAGGTCCGACCGGAAATGGTCGGCATTGTAGAACACGGTGCCGCTGGCGAGCGTGACGCCGACGGCAACCGCGGCGGCGGCGAGCCAGCCGACGTTGTGCGTGGAAAACGCGCCGGTGCGGCCGCGATAAAAGGCGGGCGCGGCGAGTTGCAGCAGGGCCGCCATCGCCAGCATGACGGTGGCTTCCTCATAGTCCAGCCCCTTGGCCAGCGAGAACATCGCGCCGAGGAAGAACAGCGTGCGGGCCGCGCGCATGCCGCTGTGCAGCCGGGCGGCGAGCGAGGGGGCAACCAGCAGCAGGCCGGTGCCGACGAGGCTGGCGGCGAGGTGCGATGTTTCGATGAAGGGCAGCGGCAGCAGCGAGACGAGGTCGCGCAGCCGCTCGTGCTCGGCCGGTAGGGCACCGGACAGCAGCAGGACGAGGCCGCCGGCAAAGCTCATCGCGCCGAACAACGGCGGGCTGATCGCGAGCGCGATGCGCCGGCCGGGGGCGACCAGCGTATGGCCGAATTTGCCCAGCCGTCGGGCCTGCGCGGGGCCTTCGATGGCGGCGTTGAAGAGCACGGCGAGCGAGAACGGCAGCAGGTAATAGATCGCGCGATAGGCGAGCAGCGCCGCAATTGCGGCGTTTCCGGCTTCGGGAACAGTGGTGAGTAAAACAGCCTCGAATACGCCGACGCCGCCCGGAACGTGGGTGATGAGGCCGGCAGTGATGCCCAATGCATAGGCGAGCATGAAGCGCGCGAAGTGCCATTCATGGAAGGGCAGCAGGATATAGAGCGCGGCGGAAGCGCAGCCGAGTTCGACAGAGGAGACGAGCACTAGCGCGAGCACGGTTTCGGCGCGTGGCACTTGCACCAGCCGCGACAGTGGGGCGAGGAGTGCCGGGCGAAGGTGACCGATCAGGGCGACAGCGAAGGCGGTGGCGAGCACGGCCGCCCCGGCGATATGCGCGGCCAGCGGATCGATAAGGAGGCCCGCGACCGTCAGCGGTGTTCGCATAGCGAGCATGGCCACGCTGGCTGCCGTCGCCATGCCCAGCCAGAACGCGACCCCGGCGATGACCACGATGCGCGCAACTTGTGCCGGGGGCACACCTGCCGGGCCATAGATGCGCAGCCGGGCCGATCCGCCCGTCAGCGCGCCGAAGCCGAGGGTGTGTGAGATGGCGTAGCTGGTGAAGGATGCGCGCAGCGTGGTCGCGAAAGGCACACGCACGCCAATCAGGCGCTGAGCCAGCAGGTCGTAGAAGGTGAGCAGGGCATAGCTGGCGGCAGTGAACCCGAGAGCGCCGAGGATGTGGCGGGGCGGGATCGCGGCAAGCGCCGCCAGTGCCGAATGCACGCTGAATTCGCGGGTGAGGCGGGCGAGTGCAGACCATCCCAATGCGCCGATAGCGATGGCGAGCAGCATCGCGAGCAACGGGCGCAATGCGGGCCGCAAAGCAGGTTGCGGCGCGGCGGTGAGATCGGCGCTCATAGTCTTTGCCAGATCTGCGTCTGGCACAGGAACCGGCCCATCAGGCAGCCGGCGATGCGCGCGTGGGTCTGGTCCACCAGCACGATGTGCGAGGCGAAGCGGTGGCCGAGATCTGGGACGAAGACCGTGCCGCTCCAATGGTTGGGCCCATCGCGGCGATAGCTTTCGAACAGGTTGGTGCCGATCAGGTGGTCGGTGCCGCCGTCGCGCGCATCCGCCATGGCTTCGCTGCTGGCGCGGGTAATGGTGCCGCACAGGCGGTTTCCGCACTGGTCGATGCGAATGGCCACGCTGCCATCGGGGTTGTGCCATGCGCCGCGCAGGGGATCCGGGGCTTGCCCTGCGAAGGATGCGGCGGCGGCGAGGGTCATGATGGCGGCAAGGAAGGAAGGCACGGCGCGGTCACGATCAATGCATGGGGGGCGGCGGAAACAGCGCGGCATTGGCCGCCGTTTCCGCCAGTTCGTGATAATGGCCCAGCATCAGGTGCCCGTCATCGAGCGCGATGCGGCTGGCGCCGGCGAGTTCGGGGGAACGGCACAGGCTGTCGGCTTCCTGCGTGCCATAGATGCAGGTGACGCGCATACCGCGCAGCAGGCGCACGGTGCGGCGCGGGTCGCTGTCGGGCGTGCCCTGGTAGAACAGGCCGCTGGGGTTGGCGTGGAACCACACCTCGGTGCCCGGTACGACCAGCACCACCGAGGCTATCTTGTCTCGCAAATCCGCCGGCACCGCGCCGATGCCGGTATCGAGCATGTCCGCGCCGAACGAGGTGCCGATCAGGACGACCTTGCTGGCGCCGCTGCGCGCCAAGGCCTGCCGGATGGTGTCGGCCACCAGCGCGTCGACATAAAGCCGATCTTGCGCGCGGCCGAACAGGGCGGAGGAATTGACCGTGAGCACGGGCACGCCGCGCGTGCGCAGGGCGTTGACTGCGCCTTCACCCGCGCCGACGGAAAGGCCCATGTCGCCGGAAAAATAGACGGCGACCAACCCGTCGCGCCGGGGGCCGAGGGCGGCTTCATACCGCACGGCATTGCGATCGAAATAGCCGCCCACGGCCATCGTCGCGAAGGCAACGACAGGGAGGGCGGCTACCCAGCCAAACAGCTTGCGACCACGATGAGCTAAGGCCATGGTGAGCAACTACCCCGGCGCGGATTTCCGTGCGGTGGGGATCACGTTAATTCGCTGTCATGGATGGAAACGCAGTGGCCGGACGCATCCTGCTGGTCGAAGACGACGCCCAGATCGCGGATTACATCGCGCGGGGACTGGACGAGGCAGGCTATGCCGTCGACCGGGCGGACAACGGGCGCGACGGATTGTTTTTGGCCACGGACAGCCAGTTCGACGTGGTGGTGCTCGACCGGATGTTGCCGGGGATGGACGGGCTGGCGCTGTTGAAAGCCTTGCGCGCGGCCGAGGTGGAAACGCCGGTCATCATGCTTTCGGCGCTGGGCAGCACCGACGATCGCATCGCAGGGCTGACCGCCGGGGCAGACGATTACCTAGGCAAGCCGTTCTCGTTCGGGGAATTGCTGGCACGGGTGCAGGCGCTGATGCGGCGGGGCAAGGGCACCGGGCAGAAGGCACAGGAAACCGCGCTGCGTTGCGGCGATCTGGAAATGGACCGGCTGACCCGGCTGGTACGCAGGGGCGTGCGCAAGATCGCCTTGCAGCCGCGCGAGTTTCGCCTGCTGGAATACATGATGCTGCACCAGACCGAGGTGGTGACGCGCACCATGCTGCTGGAGGCGGTGTGGGATTATCATTTCGATCCCGGCACCAATGTGATCGACGTGCACATTAGCCGTCTGCGCCGCAAGATCGACGATGGCGAAGCGCAGCCGCTGCTTCATACCGTGCGCGGCGCGGGTTACCGGCTGGCGGCAGATTGACCTGATGCCCGGCGCAAGCGGCACGCGCCGCCGGTTTTCGCCGACGATGGTGCGGCTGGTGTTCGCAGTGTTCGTGCTGCAATTGCTATCCAGCGCGGCGGCGATCTTTTTCCTGCGCACGCAGATGCTCGATGTGGTGCGGGCCGATCGCGTGCGGCAAGTGATCGACGTGCGCGACGATATGCTGGCCGCCTATTACGATGGCGGGCGTGGGGAACTGGCGGAATTCATTGCCGGCCGAAGAGGGAGCGCGGCCGATCCGACGGTGTTCATCGCGCTGACCGGCAAAGATTTTGCGCCCGTGCTGAGCAATCTGGCGCGGGCACCGCGATTGGCAGTTTCGGCACGACCAGTGCAGGTGATGGTGCATCGTGGACGGCAATCGCCAGACATCGAGGGCATGGCCATCGCGGGGTCTTTGCCTGGCGGTGAGACGCTGGTGGTGGGGGTGATGAACGCGACCGATGGGCGGTTCAACCTGGCGTTCGCGACGGCTGCGGGACTGACCATCGCGGTGGCGGTGTTGCTGGCGATGGCGAGCGCGCTGGTGCTGGGTGTGGTGATCAGCCGGCGCACGCACGAGATTGCGGAAGCGGCATCGCAGCTTGCCTCGGGCAATTTCGGGGCGCGGCTGGACGAGGGTGAGACGGGCGACGGGTTCGACCATTTGCGGCTGCAGATGAACCGGATGGCCGAACGGATTGACCAGCTGGTTTCGCAGTTGAGCTCGGTTTCGGGATCGCTGGCGCACGATCTGCGATCGCCCGTCACGCGGCTTTCTGCCGCGATTGATACCGCGCTGGCGAGGGTGGACGATCCCGCCGCGATCGAGGCGTTGCAGGCGGCGCGGGCGGATGCCGATGGCTTGCGCGCGATGCTGGAAACCGCGCTGGAGATCGGCCGGCTGGAAGGCGGCGCGGTGCAGGACCGGCGCGCGCCGCTGGATCTTTCCACCGTGGCCGAAGACCTGATCGACCTTTACGAACCGCTGGCCGAACAATCGGGCGTGTTGCTGGAAGCGCATCTGGAAGCGGTGACGGTGACCGCCGACCGCGAGCTGCTGTCGCGGGCGCTGGCGAACCTAATCGACAATGCGCTGAAGTATGGCGGGCGGCGGGTGATGGTGACCACGCGCGCCGCGCCGGGCGGGGGCGAAATCGTCGTCGCCGACGATGGCCCCGGCATTGCGCCCGAAGATCGAGAGCGGGCGGTGGAGCGGTACGTGCGGCTCGACAATGCGCGCACGCTGCCGGGCGGAGGGCTGGGGCTGGCGATGGTGGCCGCCGTGGCCCGGCTTCATGGCGGTGCGCTGGTGCTATCCGGTGAGAACGGGTTGATCGCCACGCTGCGCATTCCCCGCTGAACTGCCCGATGGCGCGGTGCTGACACGGCCGGTGCGCTCCAGCTTGCCCCAGCCGATGCCGAGGCCGGCCAGCGCCGCGTTCACCGCGCGGATCACCACGCCGTACATGAGCTGGCGATAGACGAAGCGCTGCGACAGCAGGAGCAGCACCGGCAGGCGTTTTTCGCGCCGGTCGAGCCGGAAGGCGACGAGGCCGCACAGCAGATCGACGGTGGTGAAGGCGGCCCAGTAGACCCCCATGCGCAGAACGTCGGTCTGCGTCTGCGCCCAGCCATGCTGCGCAATACGAACGATGGTGCCGACGATCGAGACTGCCAGCGCGAGGTCGATCAGCGGCGACACCAGCGCGAACAGGATCTGGAACAGCCAGGCTTGCGGCATGCCGACGAAGGCGAGGCCGGAGGGGCGGCGTTCGGTGAGAACACCGCGGTGCTTCCACAGGCATTGCAGCGTGCCGAAGGCCCAGCGGAAGCGTTGCTTGCCAAGCGCCCGCAGCGTTTCGGGAGCTTCGGTCCAGGCGACCGCGTCTTCATCGTACGCCACCTTCCAGCCGGCGCGCTGGATCGCGATGGTCAGGTCTTGATCCTCGGCCAGGGTATCCTCGGGATAGCCGCCGACCTGCGCCAGCGCGCTGCGCCGCCATGCGCCAACCGCACCGGGCACGACCATGATCGCATCGAAGCGGGTGAGCGCGCGACGTTCGATGTTCTGGGCGGTGGTGTATTCCACGGCTTGCCAGCGGGTGACGATGTTCACCCGGTTGCCGACTTTGGCATTGCCCGCGACCGCGCCGATGTCCGGCCGTTCGAACCAGCGGACGAGGCGCGCGATGGTTTCGGGCTCGAACTGCGTATCGGCATCGAGCGCGACGACGAACTCGCCGCCGGCCACGGTGAGCGCTCGGTTGAGCGCAGCGGCTTTGCCGCCGTTGGCAAGGGTCATCAGCCGGACGCGCGGATCGCTGCCGAAGGCTTGGGCGACGATGGGGCTGGTGCGGTCCTTTGATCCATCGTCGACGACGATCACCTCGATCGGGTAATAATCGCTGGCGAGGATACGGCGGACCGAGGCTTCGATCACGCGTTCCTCGTTGAAGGCGGGGATGATGACGGTGACGAGCGGACGCCATGTCGATTCTTTGGTCAGGCCGATGCGGCGTTCGGGGAACAGGGCGAGGCCGGTGAGCCCCACGGCGCGGATGACGCCCAGCGCGATGGCGAAGAAGAAGATCCAGTTGAGCGCGTCGATCAGCGTGGCGAGCATGGCGAAAATGCCGACGTCGGCGCGCACGGCGAGAAGATCCCAGCCCTTTACCTGCGGCATCACGTCGTCGCGCTTAAGCCCGGCGAGGGTGGAGGCGGGGACGAGGCGGTAGCCATCGGCCTCCAGCTTTTCGATGATGCGGGGCAGGGCGAGCACGGTCTGCTGGCGATCGCCGCCGCCATCGTGGAGCAGGATGACATTGGCGGTGCGATCGGGCGTGGCGTTTTCGATGGCATCGAGCGTGCGCGCCACGATGTCGTCGGCATTGCGTTTCATCCAGTCGCCGGGGTCGGCGTGCAGGCCGACAACGGTGTAGCCCTGCTGTTGCGCGACGAGCGCCGGGCCGAGTTCATCGGCGGTGGTCGGCTCGGCATCGCCAAAATAGGGTGCGCGGAACAGGCGGGTGGAGCGGCCCGTATAGGCTTCGATCAGGCGCTGGGTTGCGTTGAGTTCCAGTCGGATGCCGGTGGCCGTCTCGTCCGCCATGTTGGGGTGGGTGTAGCTGTGGTTGCCGATCTCGTCGCCATCCGCGACCATGCGTTGCAGCAGGCCGCGGTTGTCTACGCCGTTTTCGCCGATGACGAAGAACGTGGCGGGCACGTGATAGCGTTCGAGGATCGAGAGAACCTGCGGCGTCCACTTTGGGTCTGGCCCGTCATCGAACGTGAGCGCGATGAGCTTGGGCCGGTCGCCGGTGCGGCGCACGACATAGGGCGTGGGCAGGCTGTCGTAGCGTTCGTTGGAAACAAGGCCGGATTTGGGATCGAACGACAGCGAACGCGAGCCATCCTGCGGCGTGGCATCGACGCGCAGGATTTCGCCGTTGCCTTCGACGTCGACATTGCTGGCCTGCCGGATGCGGCCTATATCGGGCGGGGTCTTGCCGTGGGCGCGCCATGAGGACAGCGCTGGCCAGAAGCCGGGGTCTTCCGAACCTAGCCGCCACAGCGCCACCGATCCGACACCGAGGCGTGACAGCATCTGCATCTGGTTCCAGCTGGCGGCGGCATCCAGCATCCACACGTCGTGGCGCACGGCCCCGTGATCGGTATCGTCGGTGTAGGCGAAACCGGCATTGCCGCTGGTTTTGTCAAAAAGCGGGACCGCGCCGCTATCGTGCGCGGCCAGCCAGGCTTCTTCCACAGTTTGCGTATCGGCGTGGCCATCGTGCCAATCGTAGGCATAGTTGCCGAGCGCGACGATGACCTTGTTGGCGGGCACGCCCTTCAGATCGTCGGTGAGGTGCGCGGCGAACCAGCCGTTGGAGGCGATGGGGCCGGGGGTTCCGCCTTGCCAGTGCTCGTCATAGGCCATGAGCACGACCTTGTCGGCCACGGCGGCGAACTGGCGGATGGACCAGTCGGCGCTGTCGACCGGCATGGTCACCGCGACAATGCGATGCTTGGGCGTGAGGCGGGCGTGGAGATCGGCCACGAACTGCCGCAGCGCGGCGATGCCTTGCGGTGGCAGGTTCTCGAAATCGACCATCACGCCGCCATCGCCGCTGCGATAGAGGGCGGCATCCACGCTGGCGACCAGCGCGGCGCGGCGGGCAGGGTTTTGCAATACGGCGGTCGTGCCCGCACCATCCCATGTGCCATTGGAGGCATTCTGCAGCACGGGCACGACCAGCGGACGATGGATCGCGCTGGCCAGCACATGGCGCATCGGCGCGTCGTCCGCGACGGATAGCTTGCCCGCGTGATCGAGCGACATCAGCGTCGGCGCGACCCAATCGAGCTGGTTGATATGATGCGCCAGCGTTTGCGCGCTGCCATCGGTCCACGATGTGTAGAAGCCGACGGTGAGGGCATCGGAGCTACCCTTCGCGGCAGGGGAATTGCGTCTGCCGAACAGCGCGGCGAGCTTGTGCGAAATGCGCCCGACTTGCGCCTTCAGGTGCAGAGGTGCCGTGCGTTCGAAGCCGAGGGGAAGCGGCGTCGCAACCGGCACGTTCGCCACGGTCGTCGCGAAAATCACGGCGAGGGCGATCAGCGCGGCGAGGACGCCGAAGGCGGTGCGGCGGGTCCAGCGGCGACGCTTGCCGGTGGGATCGAAGAAGATCGGTCGTGACACGCTGTTCCCCGGGATCGAGCCACGGCCGCAGCGGCGGGCTGCGTCGCTGCGGGGATGGCGGGGTGGCGATGGACAGCTGGGAAGGAACCGGAACAGGGGACCGTCACGTTACGATTCGGCAGATGCCCATCGCCGAAGACCCGGATAGGCCCCGCAACCCGACCGGCGCGTGTGCAAATCATTACGTTTTGGCCATTTGGATCAGGAAGCGAGGGCTGAGGGCGTGTTCGACCGTTCGATTTTGTTGTACGGTTCGAGGCGAATTATGCGCCTGTTATGGATGATAACTCGCCTTATCTGGGGTGGAGTGCCTGAGCGGAGACTTCGACCATGACCCAGCCCGTCTATTTCCTGTCGCACGGCGGCGGCCCCTGGCCGTGGCTCGATGGTGAGTTCCGGCGCGATTTCGACTGGCTGGAAGCGTCGCTGAAGGCGTTGCCGGGGCAGTTGCCCGAACGCCCGCGCGCGGTGCTGGCGATTTCGGGCCATTGGGAGGAGGCGGAGTTCACCGTTTCGGCGGCGGCGGCACCGGGCATGGTCTATGACTATTCCGGCTTTCCCGAACATACCTACCACATCCGCTATCCCGCGCCCGGATCGCCCGAACTGGCGGCGCGGGTGGCCGAACTGGCGCATGGCGCAGGCATCGCGATGGGCAGTGACCCGGCACGCGGGTTCGATCACGGCACGTTCTCGATGATGCAGCCGATCTATCCGCAGTCAGACGTGCCGGTGGTCAGCCTGTCAATGAAGGTGGGTTATGACCCAGCCGCGCATCTAGCACTGGGCCGGGCGCTGGCCCCCTTGCGCGATGAAGGCGTCCTGATCGTGGGATCGGGCCTTTCATATCACAACCTGCGCGCATTCGACGCCCGTGCGGCGCTGCCTTCGGCGCAGTTCGACGCGTGGTTGCGGCACACCTTGCTCGATCTCTCACCTGAAGCGCGGGAGGCCGCGCTGTTGCAGTGGGACAGCGCTCCCGCGGCGCGGCTGGCCCACCCGCGCGAGGATCACCTGATCCCGTTGATGGTGGCGGCGGGCGCGGCGGGGCATGATCCAGCAACCTGCATCTATTCGCAGGCGGATTTGCGCGGCGGGGTTACCGCATCAGCCTATCGGTTCGGTGCGGACATCACGCCGAGCGGATACGACCGGATTGGGCAACGCCTGGCGGGGGTGAGTGGCTAGAGCCGTCGCCCCAGCGTTTCGACCGCTTGCGCCTGGTAACCCAGCGCGGCATAGAATGCTTTGGTTGCGGCGTTTTCGTGCCGCACCATCAGCATCAGCTTTGGGCATTCGCGCGCGGTGAGCCACGCTTCGGCCGCCTGCATCAGCGCTCGGCCGAAGCCCTGTCGTTGTCGTGCGGGCGATACGGCGAGTTAGTAGACCCAGCCCCGGTGCCCGTCGAAACCGACCATTATCGTCCCGGCAAGTCCGGCCTCGTTTTCCGCCAGCAGAACAGTGCTGGCAGGGCCGGTAATGGACAGCCGGAAGTCCGTTTGCGGATCATTCCACGGCCGTGTGAGACCCGCCGACTGCCACAGGGCGATCACCGCCGCAGCATCGGCAAGCGTCGCTTCCCGCAGGCTTACTCCCACTCGATCGTGCCGGGGGGCTTGCTGGTGTAGTCGTAGACTACGCGGTTGATGCCCTTCACTTCGTTGACAATGCGCGTTGCCACTCGGCTGAGGAAGGCAGCGTCGAAGGGGTAGATGTCGGCGGTCATGCCATCGGTGCTGGTGACGGCGCGCAGGGCGCAGACGGCGTCGTAGGTGCGGAAATCGCCCATGACGCCCACGGTCTTGACCGGCAGGAGCACGGCGAAGGCCTGCCAGATCGCGTCATACAGACCGGCGCTGCGGATTTCCTCGAGGTAGATCGCGTCTGCCTTGCGCAGGATGTCGCACTTTTCGCGGCTGACTTCGCCGGGGATGCGGATGGCGAGGCCGGGGCCGGGGAAGGGGTGCCGGCCGACGAAGATTTCCGGCAGGCCGAGTTCGCGGCCGAGCGCACGGACTTCATCCTTGAACAGTTCGCGCAAGGGTTCGACCAGCTGCATGTTCATGCGTTCGGGCAGGCCGCCGACGTTGTGGTGGCTCTTGATCGTGACCGAAGGGCCGCCGGTGAAGCTGACGCTTTCGATCACATCCGGGTAGAGCGTGCCCTGCGCGAGGAAGTCTGCGCCGCCGACCTGACGGGCCTCAGCCTCGAACACATCGATGAAGGTCTTGCCGATGAACTTGCGCTTGGCTTCAGGATCGGTGATGCCGGCCAGGCCATTGAGGAACAGCGCCGACACGTCCTTGTGCACCAGCGGGATGTTGTAGGCATTGCGAAACAGGCTGACGACCTGCTCGGCCTCGCCCAGCCGCATCAGCCCGTGATCGACGAACACGCAGGTCAGCTGCTCGCCGATGGCTTCGTGGATCAGGACCGCAGCGACGGCCGAATCGACGCCGCCCGAAAGACCGCAGATCACGCGGCTATCGCCGACTTGCGCGCGGATTTCGGCAATCTTGGTCTTGCGGAATTCTGCCATCGTCCAGTCGCCGGTGCACCCGCAGACGTGGCGCACGAAGTTGGCGATCAGCTTGCCGCCATCGGGGGTGTGGACGACTTCAGGGTGGAACTGCGTGCCGTAATAGCGGCGTTCCTCGTCCGCGATGACCGCGAAGGGCGCGCCGTCCGACACCGCCACGATGCTGAAACCGGGGGCAAAGCTGGTGACCTTGTCGCCGTGGCTCATCCACACCTGATGGCGTTCACCGACGGCCCACAAGCCATCGAACAGCGCGCAGGGTTCGGTGACGGTGAGGAATGCGCGGCCGAATTCGCCCGAATCGCCGGGTTCCACCTTGCCGCCGAGCTGTTCGCTCATCACCTGCTGGCCATAACAGATGCCCAGGATCGGCACGCCGCTGTCGAACAGTACCTGCGGCGCGCGCGGGCTGCCATCGGCGGGGACGCTGGCGGGCGATCCCGACAGGATCACGCCCTTGGGCTTCATCCGCGCAAAGGCGGCTTCGGCCTGCGTGAAGGGGGCAATTTCGGAATAGACGCCCGCTTCGCGGACGCGGCGGGCGATCAATTGCGTCACCTGGCTGCCGAAATCGACGATGAGGATCGATTCGGGCGCATGCGATTCTGTAGGCTGGATGCTCATGGCAGGCGGATAAGGGGCGCGCGCCGCGCTGTCCAGCCACGCAGGCGCATTGCCGGACTGCGATTGCATTTCCTGCAAGTGCTGCGGCTCCGTTCGCACTTGCGACATACGTCAAACGGCGTATTTGCGGCCTCGTTCGAAAGCATCTGCAATCCACCACCCTGCCGGCGCCAAGAACTGGGAGACTGCCTGAAAGTGCCTCGACAAACAGGAGGACACCATGCGCAGCTTTGCATCAATCATGCTGCCGATCATTATTGCCGCTGGTGTCAGCGGCATGATGTTCACCGCCACGCTCGTCTGAGCGCTGCGGTGAATCGGCTGATAGCCTAAACGGCCACCCTTTGCGAAGGGTGGCCGTTTTGCTGTGTGTACTGTCCTTTGGCCGAAAACGACGCAGCCGTGTTGGAGAAAAGGTGACAGAGGTTACACCGTGTAACCTTTGAAAAACGCCAAATTAGTGTTTAGAATCAGCATATTTATTGAAAAAGGTGACAGATTCCCGTGAGCGCAATCTGTAACCTTATCGACGATTTCAAAGAACGATGCCGCCATACTGGCAGGAACGCGCCCTGTAGGACAGGCTGCGGTCTGCGCTGGGTTCGCCGCCTGTTTTGACACGCGGGTTGCACAGGTTAGAGCCGGACGGTGACCGTCACCCGCTTTGCCCCCAGCCCCAACGGCCCGTTGCACCTGGGCCATGCCTATGCCGCGATTGTGGGGCACGATCGTGCGGCGCGGGATGGTGGCGCATTCCTGCTGCGGATCGAGGACATCGACGGTGCGCGCAGCCGGGCCGAACTGGCGGAGGAATTCCGGGCGGACTTGCGCTGGCTGGGCCTCGATTTCCGCGAAGTGGTGCCCCAAGCGCAGCGCATCGTTACCTATCGCGCGGCGGCGGATGTTTTGCGCGAGCAGGGCCTACTGTATCGCTGCACCTGTACTCGTGCCGAAATCATCGCGGCAGCGAGCCGGATGGGGCCTGACGGGCCGGTCTATCCGGGCACGTGCCGGCACCGGGTTGTCGATTCCCATGCAGACGCGGCGTGGCGGCTGGATGTGGCGGGGGCGATCGCGTTGACGGGGCCGCTCGACTGGACCGACGAGAATCGCGGCCGGCAGCAGGCGCGGCCCGACCTGTTCGGCGACGTGGTGCTGTGGCGCAAGGACGCGCCTGCCAGCTATCACCTTGCGGCCACGCTGGATGATGCGGCCGATGGCGTGACCGTGGTGACGCGGGGCGCGGACCTGTTCGTGGCCACGCATGTGCACCGGTTGTTGCAGGCGCTGCTCGGCCTGCCGGTGCCGGTGTGGCATCACCACCCGGTGCTGGTCGAGGCCGATGGGCGCAAACTGGCCAAGCGGCGCGGTTCGCCAGCGCTGGCCGACCGGCGCAGAGCCGGTGGAGACGGGCCGGCGCTGGCCGCCGATCTGCGTGCTGCCCGTTTTGACACTGGTATTTCCCTGTCCGACACCATAGATTATCAGCCATGAGTTATATCCTGATCCCGGTGATCCTGGTGCTGGCAGCACTGACGGTCTTCTCGCTGGTTCGCGGCATTGTCGCGTTCCTGAAAAGCACGCGCGAGGATCTGGAAAGTGATGGAAAAACCGGTGCCAGCGAAATGCAGCTGCTGCAGAACAAGATGATGTTCAACCGCATCAAGTTTCAGGGGCTGACCATTCTTGCGGTAGTGATCCTGTTCGCACTTTCGCGTCCTTCGTGAGTTCGCGCAGCGCGTGCCGGTCGGCTGACCGCTCATGGTAAAGCTCAACAAGATCTACACCCGCACGGGCGACGACGGCACGACCGGGCTGGTCGATGGATCGCGCCGCGCCAAGAATGATGCGCGGATGCAGGCAATCGGCGAGGTGGACGAGGCCAACAGCGCCATCGGCCTTGCCGCCATCGCAACGCCCGAAGCGATTTCCGTCGGGCTGCGGCGCATCCAGAACGACCTGTTCGATCTGGGCGCCGACCTGGCGACGCCGGGCGAGGATTTCACGCCGTCCGAAATGGTGCTGCGCGTGGTGCAGGCGCAAGTCGACACGCTGGAACATGCTATCGATGCCCTGAATGCTAACCTGCCGCCGCTGACCAGCTTCATCCTGCCCGGCGGCAGCGAGGCAGCCGCGCGGGTGCATTTGGCCCGTGCGATTTCGCGCCGGGCCGAACGCGCGGCCGTGACCTTGGCGGCGGTCGAACCGGTCAATCCGGCGGCGCTCGCCTATCTCAACCGGTTGTCGGATTATCTGTTCGTTCTCGCCCGCGCGCTGAACGGTGGGTCCGACCCGTTGTGGGTTCCGGGCGGAAGCCGCTAAATAGCAACCGGACCATTCCAACAGGTGGCGCGGCCGAAAACGCTGCGCTAGGCAACGCGCAACCTGAAATGGAGGGATTTGGCAATGCAGACAGTGGCAGTGATCGGTGCGGGGCAGATGGGTGCCGGCATCGCGCAGGTTTCGGCCCAGGCGGGGATGAAAGTCCTGCTGGCCGACGTTTCGCTGGAGCTGGCCGAAAAGGCGAAGGACAAGATCGCCAAGGGCCTCTCCAGGCTGGTTGAACGCGGCAAGGTGGATGCAGCACTGGCGGCCTCTACCGTGGCGAACATCGTGCCGATCGGTGATTATTCCACGCTGGGGCAGGCCGATCTGGTGATCGAAGCCGCGACCGAGCGCGAGGATATCAAGCACAAGATCTTCAAGGCGGCGGGCGAATTCCTGCGCGCGGATGCGATCATGGCTTCGAACACCAGTTCGATCCCGATCACGCGCATGGCGGTCAGTTCGCCCGATCCGGAACGCTTTATCGGCATCCACTTCTTTAATCCGGTGCCGCTGATGAAGCTGGTGGAAATCATCCCCGGCCTCGCCACTTCGGCAGCGACGATTGCCGCGATCCGCGAATATGCCGATGCCATCGGCAAGGAAGTGGTGCTGTCGCAGGATGAGCCGGGCTTCATCGTCAACCGCATCTTCCTGCCGCTGATCAACGAGGCGGTGTTTGTGCTGGGCAGTGGAACCGGGTCGGTCGTCGATATCGACAAGGGTATCAAGCTGGGCCTGAACCATCCGATGGGGCCGCTGGAACTGGCCGATTTCATCGGGCTGGATACCTTGCTGGAAATCTGCCGGATCCTGCAATCATCGACCGGGGATCCCAAGTATCGCCCGGCGCCGCTGCTGCAGAAATATGTCGAGGCCGGCTGGCTGGGTCGCAAGACCGGCCGCGGGTTCTATGATTATTCGGGCGACGTGCCCGTTCCGACGCGCTGATGAACAGGGCGGGGCGGAACGGGTCAACCGGTCACGCGTAGTCTTCCCACCAAGGAGATCACGCGATGACCGAGAACAAGATCCGCCCCGACCTTTCGGACGGCGAGAACGCCAAGACCCGCGATCTCGCGCCCGAAGTGCACAACGAGGAACAGGACGACGAGGGCGAGCAGGCGCAGAGCGTGGCTGACGAAGCGATCGGCCGCGCGACGACCGTGTTCGGCAGCGACAGCGAAACCGACCATGCCGGCGGCGATACCGAAGAATCGGGCAGCACGCCGGATCTGGTCGATCACATGAAGCAGATGGTTTCGAGCGGCCGGATCGACATGAGCGCGTTTCGCGGCGAACGCAGCGACGACGACGAAGAAGGCCTTTATGGCGAGGGTGGGATCGAGGACGATACGCCGCGCGGGGCCGAATAAGCCCCTTCGCCGGGTTGGCTATTCGGCCGATTCAGCCGCATAGGCATCGTCGTTGGTGTCTTGCGCACCTGATTGCGACGAGCTGCGATCGGTCTCTGCCCATTCGGCGAATTGCGCCTTCTTTTCTTCCTCGGCCTCACGCTTGGCCCTGCTGGAATTTTCGCTCGAAGCTGATGGCACCCCCATCAGCGCGCTGCCACCTGAGGTCATGAACACGGCATAGGCGGCCATGCCGGCCACCCACATCAGGGCCACCCAGCGGCTGCGAAACAACAGTTGGTACATCGTCGATCCCCCGGCGATTCGATTGAGGCATCATAGCGGTGACGAGTTAACGAGCGGTTCGCGCATCCGGCCGGTCATGGGTCTGCGTGATGCGCTATCAAGTTCGCCTGTGCGCCGCCGTGTAGGATGCCTAAGTTGCCGTACGGTAAGGGTTATTCAGCCAAGGGATAAATGGCGGACCGTAGCATCGGCGGGCCATGCGAACCATTCCCACCATGTCCGCCCTTGCCCTTGGCCTCGTCGCTACGCTGCTGGTCACCGTGCCGCTGCCGCTCGGCGCCGCACCCCCGACCGACGCCGAATCCGCGCGGTTCCAGCCTTGCGATCGCGGCCCGCGCGTGACCTGCGTGGTCGATGGCGACACGTTCTGGTACGCCGGGACCAAGATCCGCATCGCCGATATCAACGCGCCCGAGGTGAGCCGCCCCGGCTGCGGGCGCGAGGCGGAACTGGGTGCAGCGGCGACGCGGCGGTTGACCGAATTGCTCAATGCCGGGCCGTTCACGCTGGCAGTTGAGGGGCGCGCGATCGACCGGTATGGCCGCGCCCTGCGCGTGGTGATGCGGCGGGGCGCCAGCATCGGCACCGTGCTGGAACGCGAAGGGCTGGCCGAACATTGGCAGGGGCGGCGCGGGGACTGGTGCGCGGCCTGACCGCAAATCCCGCTCGGATGTGGTCGTTTGCGGTGGTAGCGATGGAGTGACTTCGCAGCGTCATCCCCGCCGGATATGCGCGAAGGTGATGAAACCATTGCATAAAGGCTGACCCGCTTGTTTCGCCACGCCCGTCGCACATTCGTTTTGTTGCTTCCCGCACTTTTGGCGGCCTGTGCCGCGCCGATGGCGACCCGCCCTGTGGCAACGGCTCACGGGCCGATCGAAGTGGGCATCGTGGCGTTCAACGATTTTCACGGCAGCATCGAACCGCCGCGCCAGTCAGTGCTCGCGCCCGATGGCAAGGGCGGCATAGTGCAGGTTCCGGCGGGCGGCGCGGCGTGGTTCGCCTCCGCCATCGATTCGATAAAGGCGAAGTATCCCAACCACCTGACCGTTTCGGCGGGCGACATGATCAGCGCTTCGCAACTCGCATCGTCGCTCTATCTCGATGAGCCGACGATCGGGGTGATGAACCGGATCGGCGTCGATTTCAACGCGGTGGGCAACCATGAATTCGACCGGGGCCGCGACGAATTGCTGCGGATGCAGAACGGCGGTTGCGCGAAATTCACGCAGCGGCAGCCATGCCAGCTGGAACTGTTTGCAGGGGCGAAATTCCGGTATCTGGCGGCCAGTACTTTTGATGCGGCAGGTAAGACGCTGTTCCCGGCAACGGGGTTGCGGTCGTTCGGCGAAGGGCGGCGCCAGGTGACCGTCGGGGTGATCGGGCTGACGCTCAAAGGCACGCCCGATCTGGTGAATCCCAGCGGAATCAAGGGCCTGACATTCGCCGACGAGGCCGCGACGATCAACGCCGCCGTGCCCGCGCTGAAGGCGCAAGGGGCCGATGCCATCGTCGTGCTGATCCACCAGGGCGGCAAGACGCAAGGTGCGCCCGATCCCAACGGATGCAACCAGCTGGTGGGAGATATTGGCGGGATAATCGACCGGCTCGATGCCCGCGTGGATGTGATCGTTTCGGGCCACACGCATTGGGCCTATGTGTGCGATTACAGCACGATAAACCCGGCGCATCCGGTGCTGCTGACCAGCGCCGGGGTCTATGGCGAACTGGTGACGGACATCGCGCTGGAGATCGATCCGGTGAGCCACAAGTTGGTGGCGAAGCGCGCGCGCAACGTGATTGTGCAGTCGGTGCCCTATACCTCGTCGCGCGGGCCGCTGGGCAATACGCCGCTGTTCGGGCAATTCCAGCCGCGCGCCGATATTGCCGCATACGTCGCCAAATATGTCGACGCATCAAAGGCCTACACCGTGCGGCCGGTGGGCAGGCTGTCTGGCCCCGCGAGCAAGGGTGACGGCACCGAAAGCAACATGGGCGGCACCTTGGGCAACCTGATCGCCGATGCGCAGCTGGAAGCGACGCGCGGGGCGGGGGCGCAGATCGCGTTCATGAACCCGTTCGGCATCCGCGCGCCGATCGTGCCCGCCGCCGATGGCACGGTGACGTTCGGCGACATCTACCAGTCGCAACCATTCGGCAACCAGGTGGTGACCGAGACGCTGACCGGGGCGGAGATCAAGGCCGCGCTGGAACAGGGTTTCGATGACAAGGGGCCGGAGCAGGTGCTGGCTCCGTCCAAGGGATTTTCCTTCCGGTTCGACCGGTCGAAGCCGGTCGGCAGCAGGATCGCGGCGATGACGCTGGATGGCAGGCCGATCGATCCCGACGCCCGTTATCGGGTGACGATGAACGGATTTCTGGCATTGGGCGGCGACGGGTTTTCGGTGTTTGCCGGCAAGCCCGAAGCCGTGACCGGGCCGACCGATATCGATGCGCTGGAAAGCTGGTTCCGCGCCGCGCCGATGCGCGATGTTCCGCAGGAAGATCGTTACGCACCAGTGGGTTGAACCGCACAGGGACGTGGCGCGGGGAACTGGTGCGGTGCGTCCGCCGTTGCCCGCGCATGGAGAGCGAAACCACGACCATTCACGCCGCCCGCCGCTGGCCTGCCGTCCTTTGGGTGGTGCGGCACGGGCAGAGTGCGGGCAATATTGCGCGCGATCAGGCGACCGAACTGGGCCTGCCGCGCATCGCGCTGACGCATCGCGACGTGGATGTGCCGCTGTCGGAGCTTGGCCGCGAACAGGCGACGGCGCTGGGGCGATGGTTCGCCGAATTGCACGAGGACGGGCGGCCTGAAGTGCTGCTGTCCTCGACCTATGCGCGCGCGGTGGAGACGGCGAAGCTGTTTCGCGAAGCGGGCGGATGTGCTCCCGACGAACCCGTCTGCGTGGATGAGCGGTTGCGCGAAAAGGAGTTCGGCGTGCTGGACGGGCTGACGACGGTGGGCATTCACGAACTTCAGCCGCAGCAGGCGGAATTCCGCAAGTTGCTGGGCAAGTTCTATCACCGGCCGCCGGGCGGCGAGAGCTGGTGCGACGTGATCTTCCGGCTGCGCGCGCTGATGGACACGGTGTCGCTGCATTATTCGGGGCGGCGGGTGATGATCGTGGCACACCAGGTGGTGGTGCTGTGCCTGCGGTATATCCTTGAAAACCTGAGCGAAGAGCAGATCCTGGCGATCGATCGCGAGGGCGAGGTGGCCAATTGCGGGATCACTGAATACCGCTTCGATCACGAGGCGGGCAAGCACGGTGCGCTGGTGCTGGCGCGTTACAATGTGACCGCGCCGATGGTGGCGGATGATACGCGGGTGACGGCGGAACCTGATGCGATGGTGGCGGCGCGTGGTTGATGCGATCGCGCTCGACAGCGACTGGCTGCGTGCCCATCCGCTGCCCCGGCCGCACAACGAGGCCGACAAGAACGCGCGCGGGCGGGTGCTGGCGGCGGGCGGTTGCGCCATGGTGCCCGGCGGCATCCAACTGACCGCAGAGGCCGCGCTGCGCGCCGGCGCGGGCAAAGTGCAGGTGGCGACGATTGCCGGCGCGGCGCTGGCGCTGGGCGTGGCCATGCCGGAAATCGCGGTCCATGCCCTGCCGCAGGGTGACGACGGCGAACTCGGCGAATGCACCGGGATTATCGCGCCGCTGATGGAGCGGGCCGATTCCGTGATTGCCGGGCCGGCAGTCTCGTGCGGAGAGGCGGCGGCGCGGCTGGTGGGGGCGGTGCTGGCGCAGCCCGGCCATGCGGCGGTGGTGCTGGATGCGGGGGCTTTGATGACCCTTTCGCGGCACCGGACGGCGTTGCGCGCGCTGGAACTGCCGGCCCTGCTGACGCCGCATATCGGCGAGATGGCGGCGATGCTGGACGAGGATGCTGCCGATATCGACGCGGACCGTGCGGGCGCGGTGCGGCGGGCGGCGGAACGCTATGGCGCGGTGTGCGTGCTGAAGGGGGCGACGAGCCTTGTCGCCGCGCCCGATGGTGCGCTGTTCGCCTATGCCGGGGGCGGCGTGGGGCTGGCGACGGGCGGTTCGGGCGATGTGCTGGCGGGGCTGGCGGCGGGCCTTGCCGCACGCGGAGCATCGCCGATGGACGCCGCGCTGTGGGCCGTGTGGCTGCATGGCGAGGCGGGCCGGCGCTGTTCGGAACAGATCGGGCCGCTTGGGTTTCTGGCGCGCGAATTGCTGGCGCATGTGCCGGGGCTGATGCGGGCGCTTTAGGGGGGTTGGGGGTACGCTTGAGGGACGACGGCTGTTCGGATGCGCGGATGGTGGTTTGAATGACGGGAAAGTCGCGGGGAGCGACATTGCTTTCATCCTGGTAGTTTGTGGCTAAAACAAATTCGCTGCCTACAAGATGCTACTGATCTGCATAGGTGGGCACCTTCATCTCGCGCAAGAGTGTTTCCAAGATAGAGTAATCTACCTTCAGGAAAGATTGACCTTGCTTAGGAAATGAGACTTCAGCGAGCGCGCCTGGTGGTTGAAGCTCCACCTCATAGCACTCAAAGCATACCAACGCGTCTCCCAACCGCTTGTTACGCTTGTCAAAAAAGCGGAAAACATGGCGAGGCACAAAGGCGCACGCTGTATCCACGTATC
>DAICYJ010000127.1 GCA_027311705.1 Novosphingobium sp.
GTATAAATATTATGATATATAAAAAAATTGTGAATAATCTGCGCTTCTGCATTACGCACTACAAAAATATTTAAGCAGGTAATTTGAAATTACAGCGATAATGCGCGAAACTTCTACAAAGTCTTGGCATCTGTGAGATGCAGCGCAAAGCACCGTCGCCTCCTGTTGCTTTCGGTGCGTTCGGCCAGCACTCTGCGCCTTTACTCAATCCACGCGAACACTTTTCCCTTGGCAGAGCAGAACGCCATCCGCGTTGTGTGCCGCAAGACCCACCCCTAGCCCCTCCCGCAGGCGGGAGGGGGACTGTGTTGCTTTGTTGTGGTTGCTTAGTGCCGGTGGGTAGGACGGCGTTCACTTTTGTCCCCCTACCGCTTGCGGGAGGGGTTAGGGGTGGGCATCGGCGATAGCCGATTGGATCGCCGTCACCACGCCCTCCACATTTTCCAGCACATCGGCATTGGTAAAGCGCAGGACGCGATAGCCGGCTTGCGCCAGCCAGCGGTCGCGCGCGGCGTCGTGGCCTTGTCGCATGTTGTGCGAAAATCCGTCCAGTTCCACCACCAGCATCCGCTCGCGGCACAGGAAGTCCGCGAACCATGGGCCAAGCGGCATCTGGCGGCTGAATTTCACGCTCAGTTGCGAGCGGGATAGATAGCGCCACAACAGTCGCTCCGCCGGCGTTGCCTCACGCCGCAGTTCGCGGGCGCGCTCTGTGTTGCGGGGTTTGAAGGCGGGCATTGGCGGCAGGGTGATATTGGCGGGCGGGCGGCGCAAGGTCGGATGGTTCGGATTTGGTGGTTGGGAGGAGGGAAAGGGGAAGTGCCCACCCCTAACCCCTCCCGCAAGCGGGAGGGGGACTGTGTTGCGCCTTCTTCCCCTTCGCGCCTGCGGGATGAGTCGGGGTGGGCACGCCCCCACACGTCCACCTTGACAAAACGAACCGCATCGGTTAAACGCCCCTCACGGATCGGGAGTGGGGCTAGGCCGGCCTCGCCTTTGCTCCATCGGTGGGCCGGCAACGGCCTTCCGACGCGACCGGTGCGGGGCGCGGGTTTCAGGTGGGGCGTTCGAACCTCCGTCTTGGCCAGGCAAGACTGCACCAGCGACGTAAAGACAGGATGCGCGGGAACCTCACGTTCCCGCCAGTGGCGCGGCGGATCAGCCGCGCGGGACCGGGCCGGTCGCGAGCCCCCGCCATGGTCCCGGCCCGTCTTTTACACAGGTTGTGCCGGATCAGGGGTGCTGTCCCATCCGGCCACTCGCCCAGATGCAGCACAACGCCTCCCCCGCGCACCTTCGCAGGTGCCGCACCGGTCGCGCGATTCGCCAATATGGTTCGGCATCGGTCCGGGTTCGCCGCCGGATGATCCCCTGTAGCTGGGGCTCGCTCACCCCGTCGGAGAAGTCCGCCGCACCAGCTTGCCCAGCCGGTCGAGCGACGGGATCTCCACCTGCCGCCCCTTGCGCACGATCACGCCTTCGCCGGCCAGCAGCGTCATCTCACGCGTCACGGTTTCGCGATTGGTGCCGATGCGTGCGGCCATTTCGGCCTGCGTCGGAGCGCGGATTGTCGCGCTGTCGCCCGTAACGCCGTGTTCGATGGCCAACCGCAGCAGTTCGCACAGCAGGCGGCTGCCAACCGCCAGGTTCGACAGTTCGTACACCCGGTCGGTCAGATAGCGCACCTGCGTCGTCAGGTGGCGCGCCAGCCATAGCGCCAGCGCAGGCTCGGCCTGCAGCAGTTCGAGAAACGCCGCGCCGGGGATCACCGCCAGCCGCACGTCTTCGCTGGCGATCACGTCGGCCGATCGGGCAGCGCCATCGATTGCCGCCAGTTCGCCGAAGATCTGCCCCGGCCCGATCGTGCGCAGGATCGTTTCGCGCCCGGTGGCCGATACCAGCGACACCGAAACCTTGCCTTCAAGGATGAGGTAAACGTCGCTGGCCGAAAGCCCCACGCCGACCACGACCTGTCCCTTGCGCGCCCGCACCTGCACCGCGCGGGTCATCATGATGGCCCGGACATCGTCGGGCACGATCGTTTCCGATGTTGAAACCGGCTGGCCATTCATGGTGTTGCGCATCCCCTTGTGGCCCTAATCCCCTTCTGCGTGGCCCATTGTGATGCAAATCACAACAATGGCGTGTGCTGGCCGACAGCCGCCGCGCCCGCGCCTGCGTATTCTGTGGGGATGGCGATAGCAGCGATCGAAGGACACCTCCTGGAGCGGTACACCACCTGGCACGTGGGAGCGGGAGCCGTAACGGTCGATGTCCGCCCGCTTGGCCCGGCGATCCTGCGTCCGGAACTGGCGATCGTGTGGCCCAATCGCGTGCTCCAGTTGCCGCGCCGCGATCTGGGCGAAACCGCGCAGTTCGAAATCGATGAACTGCAGGTCTCGCTGCTGCGCGAATCGCCCTGCGCCGCGCCGCACCTCGCGTTCCTGTGCGATGCCTTTCTGGCGCTGGGCGTGCCCACGCGCCACTGGGGCTGGGCAATGCGCATGGCCCGCGAAGGTGCCGGCCTGCGCGCCTCCGCCGACAGCGCCGATCTCGCCCTCGATGGCGAGGGCTTTGTGCATACGCCGCTGCGCCCGTTCGTTCCCGGCACCGCCGTGGCGCGCGGGCACGACATCATCAGCCTTTGCTGACCTTTTAAGGATCACCCGCATGGAAGCCCGCAAGTGCGACACGACAGGGTTTCCGCCGCGCACCATTGCCATGCACAATCCGGCCCCGGTGACGCGCGCGGAGGCTGTGACCGTCAACGGACGCTCCGGCGTGGTCGCGCAGGGGCTTGTTCCGGCGGTGGATGCGGGCGCGCCGGCCCTGCCGCCGTTCAGCCATCACTTCGCCGAAACCACCGTCACGCTGATCTGCGCAGACGATGCTGCCGCGCGCGCCGCGCTGGCCGATGCGCTGTCGCTGACCCGGCCTCCCGAACGCGGCAGCCTGCATTTCGGCGCGACCAACCTGGCCGGGCTGGACGCCGAAGCCGCGCGCACATGGCGGCGGCGCAACTTGCGCTTCGTGCCGGCGGTCGATCGCCTCGTCCCGCGCCACACCGCGATGCAGGCCCTGCAACATGCGGCGGCAGAGGGCGAACCGCAAATCGCCATCCCGCGCGCGATCGAGCTGCTCGGCCGGCTCGGCATGTCGCGCCGGCTGGCGTTGCGGGCGGAAATGCTGACTCCTGCGGACCGCAAGGTCGTGTCGCTGGTGCAGGCGCTGTGCATTGCGCCGCGCGTCGTGGTGCTCGATGATCCCACGGGCGACATGCCGTTCGCGCTGGCGACAAAGATTGCGCGCACCCTGCGCCATTATGCCCGCGGGCGGCGGGCAGTGGTGATCTGTCTGTCGCACGATCCGGCCATCGAAGAGCTGGCCGATGTCTCGATCCGGTACACGCCGGCCTGAAGCCGTGCGCCGCCAGCCCCTCCCGCCCATGCCAAAATGGAGGAAACCCTTTGCATCGGCGTGCCTTTCCGGCGATGGTTCGGTAACGCGCAGTGGGGCGGGCGCTTTGGAAAGAGCGCCTGACTGTGCGGACGCAGGGGGCGTTGTCGCGTGGTGCATAATGTTGGCGATCTTCGGCAGGGCGGCGTCCGCGCGCAGGGCACCGCCGTATCGATCCCGACGCCGACCCCGGCAGACGCCGCCGGCACGGTGCGCGTCGTCACCATCCTATTCGCCGATCTCGTCGGCTCCACCCGGCTTATCCACGCGCTCGATCCCGAAGACGCGCGCGATGTGCTCGATGCTGCCTTGCAGATCGTGAAGGACAGCGTCCACGCATCGGGCGGCACCGTGGTGCGCGTGCAGGGCGATGGCGTGATGGCGGCGTTCGGGCTGATGCCCGCGATCGAGGACCATGCGCTCCATGCCGCCATCGCCGGTTGCCGCATCCGCGATGAAATGCAGTCGCGCGGCGTCGCCACCCTGCCGGGTCCGCAAGTGCGCGTCGGCCTTCATTCCGGATCGATCCTGCTGCGCTGGCAGGATAACGATTTCGGCAGCATGCTGGATATCGTCGGGCAGGCCGCACATGTCGCCGGCCGGGTCGAGCAATTGTGCCCGCCGGGCAGCGTCGCGGTTTCGGCCGCCACGCTGGCACTGATCGACGAAAGCACGATTACCCGCCCGCTCGGCAGCGTTTCGGTCGACGGGCGCTGCGCGACGATCGCCGTTCACGAACTCGAGCAGATCCAACTTTCGCGGGCAGACCGGCTGCCGGTAAAAGGCAAGACCGTCTATCCGCTGGTTGGGCGTGAAACGGCGATTACGCTGCTGCGGCAAGTGATCCGCGCGGCGGCGGGCCAGCGGGCCGGGCGAAGCGACGTTGCGCTTGCCATCGTGGGCCATGCCGGCATGGGCAAAAGCCGCCTGCTGAACGAAGCGGCGCAGTTGGCGCGGCAGGCGGGCCTGCATATCCTGGCGGTGCGCGGCAGCGAGCGGTTGCACGAAACGCCGTTCGGCTGCCTGCTCGCGCCCTTGCGCCACATCGCCGAACGGCACGGCGGTAGTGCCGCCACACTCGCCAGTGCCGCCGGGCTGGACCTTGCAGGGGCTGAGAACCTTGCAGCACTGCTGGGTGAAAGCACGGCACGAGCGGCACCCCTGCCGCCAGACGAGCGCAGCCGTAGGATGCACGCCACGATCGTTGCGGTGCTGCGCCATGCCCTGCATATCGAACCCTTCGTGCTGCTGGTCGACGATGTGCAATATATTGACGTGGAGACTGCCTCGCTGCTGCGCGATCTGGTGCGCCAGCACCGTGTGCCGGGGCTGGAAGTGCTGCTGGCCGGGCGGCCGGAGGCGGCAGACCTGCTCGCCACGATCGCCACCCGCACGATTTCCCTCGCCCCGCTCGGCGCCGCGGATGCCCGCCGCCTGGCCGACGCGATCCTGGGCGAAGTGTCGGAGCGGCCCGGCGCGGCTGAGCGCATCGCCGCGCGCGCCGGCGGGATGCCGCTTGCTATCGAGGAATTCGCTGCTGCGCTGGCCGCGCGCTCATCCGGCGACGACGACGACGGTTCCGAAGACGAGCGTCTGCCCGCCCGCCTGGAAAGCTTGTTCCTCCACCGCATCGATCGCCTGGAACCGGTGCCCAAGCGTTTCTGCCTTGCCTGCTGCGCACTTGGCCCCGCGATCTCGCTGCCGCGCCTGCGCCGGATCGCGCAGGCGACCGGGCTCGATCTGGAAACAGCAATCGACGCGCTGGTCGAACAGCGTATCCTCGAACTCGATCTGCCCAGCCAGGTGCGCTTTACCCACCAGCTGGTGCAGGAAGCCGGCTATCGCACGATGTCGCGCCGCCAGCGTTCCACCTTGCACGCTGAACTTTACGCGGCCCTGCTCGCCGATGCCAAGGCGGCCGGCGCCCAGGCTGATGGACGCGCGGGACATGCCGAACTGGCGCACCATGCCGAACACGGCGGCCAGCCCGAAGCCGCGCTGCGCCATTTGTGGAAAGCCTGCGAGGAAGCGGTGGCCATCGCCGCTATTGAAACGGTCCACGCAATCTATCGCCGGGTCCGCGCCGTTGCGACGGGCATGGGGCCTGAAGGCCGGCCGCAATCGGCACGGTTCGCGCTGTTGGCATTCGATGCACTGCAACAACTGGCGCTCGAACAGGAAGCGCGCGACGATATCGTGGCCGTCGCCGATGGCACCGTCGATTTCGGCATCGAAGCGCGCACCGTCGCGCAGATCAACATGGCGCTGCTCGAATGGATCGATGGCGCCCCGCGCAGCGCTCGCGCGTTCCTCGATGCAGCGGAAATCGGCTTGGCCGAAGCCGACAGCTTCCCCCGCCGGGCCTATGCCGAACTCGTCGCCGGCTATGTCGATTACACGCTGGGCGAACCGCGCGCCGCCGTCGAACGGCTCGCCCGGCTGACCGAGGCTTTGCGCTCGCACCATGCCGGCAGCGAAACGTTTGGCGCCATCGTCGTCGTCCCGCACATTCTCGCGCTGTCGTTCGGCGCGTGGTACGCCACCGATCTGGGCGAAATGGACCGCGCGCGCGCCTGGTTCGAGGAAGCAACCGCAATCTCCGACACGCTGGAACACAATTACTCGCGCCTGCTTGCGCGATTGACGCACGGCTATCACCTCTATCGCAGCGGCGACTTCGAACCTGCCATCGTCATGCTGCGCGCCGCGCACGAGCACATGGCCGCGCACAACTTCTTCGGCTTCGAACCCGCCAGTGCCGCCTGGCTGGCGCTTTCACTGCTGGCCACTGGCCGTGTGGACGAAGCCGCGCAAGTCCTCGAACCATCGGTTGCCTTCGGTGGCTATCTTCGGGTCAAGACCTCGGCCAGCTACTACCATTACGAAGCGCGTTGCCGGCTGGCGATGGCGCGAGGTGACATGGCACAGGCGCTCGAACTTGCGGGCGAAGCGCTCGATCATTGCGTACGCAACGATGAACGCTTGCACCAGCACAACGCGCTTGTCCTGCGCGAGCAAGTGCTGGCGCGAATGGGTGGACGGCAAGCCGAAGTGCGCGAAACCATCCGCCGGGATCTTGCCCGCCGCCTCGATGTGCTGGGCCTCAAGGTGCTGCGGCAACAACTCGATGCGCTATCGGGCGGAGGCGCATGCCCCGCCTGACGCCTGACGACGAGGTAGCCCGCCTCACTGCCGAACTGATGCGCCCCGGTGCCCCCGCCCTCCTCCAGTGCAAAGCACTGGAGGATGCAGGCGTTCCCGGTGTGCGCGTTTTCCTCGCCGCGCGTCATACCCATGTCGACGAGGTGCTGCGCGACGAAGCGCTGTTTTCGCTCTCGCTCTATGACACCCTGCTGGAACAGGTGGCTGGGCCAACGCGCTATTTCGTCGGCGCCAGCACACCCGATCGCCAGCGCCGCTTCACCATGCTGATGGCCGCGCAGCGCCATCTCGCCGAACAGCGCGGTGCGTCCACCACGCCGTCGCCGCAACTCGCCACGGAGTATCGCGGCTGGATAGAGGGCGTCGCGCGCACCGAGGCCCGCGCCGTGCTCACTCTGCTGCTGCCACGTCTCCGCGCCCGCGCGCAGGTCGATTTCGTGCGCGAATATGCGATGCTGGTCGCCTATCGCGTCACCCGGCAGGTCGTCGGCACGGCCGGCCCGCAAAGCCCTCCGCTGTTCGCGCGCCTGTTCGCATTCCTGCGCAATGTCACGACCAACACCGGTATACCGCTGTCGCTGGCGGGCGAACAGGGCCGCGCGATGAGCATGGCCGCGCTGCTCCATCCGCTGTTCGGCCATGTGTTCGGCACCGTGGTGCGCAGCCCCGGCTGGCTGGTCGCGCCCACCCGCTGGGCAACCACAGGCTCGCTGGCGGCGGTCGATGCCGTGCTCGACAATCCCGCCGCCGCCCCGCGCCTCAGCCTCGTCCGCGCGCTGGCTGCCATCCGCAAGGATTTCGGCCAGGTCGACGACGATTGCTGGCGCATCGATGCCCGCTCGATCCTGTTCGAACTGGCCGGCGCGCTGGGCATCGTCGTCGCCAATTCGCTGGCCCAATGCGCGGATTTCATGGCATCGCCCGCCGCCGCGCAGGCAGGCACCGGCTTTGACGCGATCATCGCCGCGCTGGCCGACGACAGCGCCCCTGCCGCGCTCCACGATGCCACGATCAACGAAACGATGCGCCTCGCCGCCGGCAATCGCCTCGTCCGCACGGTGACGAAAACGGACACGTTCCAGGGCATTGCGCTGAATGCCGGCGACCGCGTGGTCGCGCTGGTCGCCGCCGCCGGGCAAGACCCCGCCGCATTCCCCGATCCCACGCGCTTCGCCCCCGATCCCGCCCGGTCCTATCTCACCTCCGGCCCCTTCGATGGCCCCCACGTCTGCTATGGCCGCGCCATCGCGTGGACCGTCATGCAGGTCGCGCTGGTCGAGGCCGCACGCGTGATGCGCCCCGCCCCCGGCGCCCGGCTGGCGTTGTTCGGCGGCCTGCCCGATTTCATGGCATGGGAGGCCGCACCGGCATGACCGTCGCAGAACCCGTGACGCAGGATTTCCTCACCATAACCCTGCCGTTTGCCGATCGCGACGGCTGGAGTGCGCTGCACGAGGCGGACGTGACCGCCCTTGTCGGAGAACTCGGCAATCCGGCGGACCAGGCGATGCGCGAGGCGATCGAACCGCTAAAATGCGTCCACTTCTTAAGCGTGAACGTGATCCGCGCAGACAAGCCCGGCGGCCGCGCACACCTGTTGATCGAAGGCACCGTCGATGGCAACGCCTGCGCCGCGATCCGCAGTATCGTCAAAGTGGCGGGCGACCTGCTGTTCCCGGCCATCTCCCTCGCCTGCAACCTCGCCGAGCGCAACGATCTGGAAGCCCTGCTGCTGAAGCACCAGCACCGGATGACGCACAAGCCACTGCGCTGGCCCGGCGCGGTCACCGGCCTGCCGTTCCTCGGCGTGCCCGGCCTCCCTTTGCGCGATGTGCTCGATAACGAAACGCTGATGCACAAGGCGCGCCACGCCGTCACCCAGCTGCGCATCGATGCCGACAGCGATGGCCCGCAGACAATCTTCGGCAAAGTCCGTGCCCATCTGGCGAGCGACCCCGATCTCAAGGCCATCCTCGACCGCCCGCAACCGGCGCTCAGCTTCGGCGAGAAATCGAACGCGCCCTGGCTGGAAATGGAGCGCCAGAAGGCTCCTTCGTTCACCTCCTATTTCCTGCTGCCCGGCGCGCAAGTGGTGCTGCTGGCGCTGATTCTGCCTTATCTCGCAACCTTCGGCACGCTGCTGGCGCTGCGCAGCGCCTCAACCCCGCCGTCCATCGCCACGGTGGTCGAATCCATTCTGCTCGCGCTGTTTCCCGCCGTCGTCGTCGTCGGCATCCTGGCAGGGGTGCTTGTCTCGCTGCTGCTGGCCGACGAAAAGGCCAACACGCCGGTCGACGCCACGCCCGATCCCGGCCTGATGGCACGGATGATGGACCGCGAAAACAATGCGGCCAGCCTGCAGAACCACATGCTCAGCGTCACCACCATGCGCCCCGGTATCATCCGCCGCATCGCGCTGATGGTCACCTTCCACGCGATTGCGATGGCTCCCCGGCTGGGCCTGATGCGCGTGGGCTTCCTCGCCACCGTCGGCACGATCCACAGCGCCCGCTGGGTGATCCTGCCGGGCACGCGCCAACTGGTGTTCGCCAGCAATTATGACGGCAGCTGGGAAAGCTACCTCGAAGATTTCGTCACCAAGTCCAACCCCGGCGTTACCGGCGTGTGGAGCAACACCGAAGGCTTCCCCGCCACGCGCCTGCTGTTCTGGAAAGGCGCGGAAGACGGCGACCGCATGAAGCGCTTCGCCCGCCGGTCGATGCAGCCGACCGCCTTCTGGTACTCCGCCTATCCGCGCCTAACCTGCGAACAGATCCGCAAGCACGCCATCATCGCCAGCGGATTGCGCTGCGCCGCCCGGCTGGAATCCTCGCCATCGGACGCGGAGGCATGGCTCGATCTGTTCAGCACGATTCCCCGCCCGGACTACGGCCTCGAATACGAAGAGATCCAGACGCTGCTGTTCGGCGGCCTGCGCCATCACCGCCACGGCCGCTGCCTGGCGCTGTCGTTCGGCACCGAGCAAATCCCCACGTCTGATGAGCCGCATCCGTGGCGGCACGTGCAGGCATGGCTGGCAGATCTTTCACGCGTCGGCATCATCGCATTCGGCGATACCCCGCCCGCCGATTTCGTCGCCAACATCGCCTTTTCCGCCAGCGGCTTGCGCAAGCTTGGCCTCACCCGCGAACTCGCCACCGATGCGGGCGATCCCGCCGCGCCATGCCCCGAACAATCGTTCCCGGCGCCGTTCGCGCTGGGCATGACGCACCCCTCGCGCCGCCAGTTGCTCGGCGATCCGGCAAAGCTGGATTGGGACGACAGCACCATCGATGTCGTCCTGCTGCTCTATGCCAAGGGCGATGCGGCTGCGGCCAGATTCGAAACGGAAGCGAAGCGCGCACAAACCGCCGGCCTCACCGTCGAACAAACAATCGACACCGCCCTGATCCCGTTCAATTTTGCCAAGTATCGCGACGACTGGTTCGGAGAAAAAGCCGATGCCAAATCCGCCGCTTCCGTTGAAACAGACCTCACCGCCGAACCCTTCGGCTTCGTCGACGGTATCTCCCAGCCCTCGGTGCGCGGGTTTCCGGGGCGCGGCGCGCCCGATCCGGTGCACGCGGCGGAGCCCGGCGAATTCATCCTCGGCTATCGCGACAACCGCGGCTATTTCCCGCCTTCGCCGCAAGTCACCCGCCCGATGGATGCGCTGGGCATGCAGCCCGCCAAAGTCCTGCCATCGGTGCCCGATGCCCTGCCCACGCGCTTTCCGCTGTTCGAAGGAGGCCCCGGCCACCTCGCCGAAGCGCGCGATTTCGGCCGCAACGGCAGCTACCTCGTCATCCGGCAACTGGCGCAGGATGTCACCGGCTTCGAAGACCAGCTTGATCGGCTGCGCGATCAGGTCGCGAACGATCCGCTGAACCCGCACCACGGCAACGGCTGGCGCACCCGCGAATGGGTGGCCGCCAAACTGGTCGGCCGGTGGCGCGATGGCTCGTCGCTGGTCGAACATCCCTTCGCACCCGCGCTGCGGCCGCAGGCTCCACGCGCCGCGTCCAACCGTTTCCTGTTCCGCGACGATGATCCGCAAGGCATGCGCTGCCCATTCGGCGCGCACATCCGCCGCTCCTTCCCGCGCGACAGCATGGCCCCCAACGATCCGTGGGAACTGGGCGTCACCAATCGCCACCGCCTGCTGCGGCGCGGCCGGCCCTATCTGGGCAAAGACGGTAATCCGGCAGGCACGCTGTTCCTGTGTTTCAACGCCGATCTCGAACGCCAGTTCGAATTCGTCCAGCAAACATGGGTGGGCTCACCAGTATTTCACGGGCTCGAAAGCGAAGTCGATCCGTTCGCCGCGCACATCGGCCCGGCCGGCCTGCAGGAAACGACCCAGCTGTCGGTGCCTGGCCCCTCCGCGCCGCTGGTGCTGCCCAGCCTGAAACGCACCGTCAGCCTGCTGGGCGGCGGCTATTTCTTCATGCCGGGCCGCCACGCCTTCTGGTTCCTCGCCGGCAAGGAATGGCAATCCAGCCTGGGATCGGACGCGCTGCTGCCCGCCTGAGCGCGCTCAGGCCTGCTCCGTTTCAGGCCCGCAAACCTCAGGCGACGATCAGAAAATCCGTGAAATCGAGCGCCGGGTGCACGCTGTCTCCCACTTGCGCGATCTGCAAAGCCACCGCGCGGCCGGTGCCATCGGCATCATACCACAGCCCACCTGTGGCGGTGTTGTAGATCAGGCGATCGCTGGCATCCTGCGCCACGTCTTCGGTGCCGCTGTGGAATTGGTCCGCCGTCAGCCCGCCCAGTACCGCGCCAAGCCCGCGATACTGCGCCTTCGACATCTGGATCACATCCCCCTCGGCGTGATTGAAATCGAGGATCAGGTCGATGCCCGATGCCGTGCGGGCCGCATTCCGGAACAGGAACGCATCGGCACCCGCTCCGCCGATCAGGGTATCGTCACCCTTGTCGCCAAACAGCATGTCTGCCCCGTCATTGCCGAACAGAACATCGTCGCCCCGCCCGCCGGTCAGGAAGTTCGCGCCCGAATTGCCGTTGATCTGGTTGTCCGTGGTGTTGCCGGTGCCATCCAGATCGCCCGTGCCGGTCAGCGTGAGCACATCGATGTTGGAACCCAGCTTGTACGTGACCGAGGCGATGACGGTGTCGATGCCGCCGTTGACGCGTTCGGTGGTCTTGTCGGTCAGCACATCGACATAATAGGTGTCGTCGCCCGCCCCGCCGTTCATCGCATCGGTGCCCGCGCCGCCATCGATCGTATCGTCGAATTCGGTTGCGGTGATGCGGTTCGACCCTGCATTGCCGAGGATGGTCAGCGAATTGGTGACGGCACTGGCAAAAACGCCAATCGCGGCCGTGCCAGAGCTATCGGCCAGCGCGCCCGTTCCGGTGCCGATCACGATGCGTTCGATCCCGACTTCTTCCTTGCTCAGCGTAATCGATCCGGGCAGCGTCGCGGCGATGCGGATTTCATCGGTTCCAACCGTTCCGCTGTCGTGGAATTCACCACGCAAGTGGTCCCTGGCTCCGGAAATCATGTAACGATCGGAGCCCTCGCCACCATCGACACTGTCCACGCCCGCGCCGCTGTCGAGCACGTTGTCGCCTGCATTGCCGGTGATGAAATTCTTTCCCGAATTGCCGATGCCGGTCAGTGCCCCGGTGCCGGTCAGCACAAGGTTTTCGACATTTGCGCCCAGCGTGAACGAAACCGATGCGAACACGGTATCGGTGCCATCGCTGAAGCCTTCGACCGCCACGTCGCCGGCATTGTCGGCGATATAGGTATCATCGCCGCGAAGGCCCGCCATTGTATCGGCACCCGCGCCGCCATCGATGACGTTCGCCGCGTTATTGCCGTCGATATCGTTGGCCAGGCCGTTGCCCGTAGCATCGACGGCACTCGTCCCGGTCAGGATCAGGTTCTCTATGTCGTCCGAAAGTGTCCAGCCGATCGCGGCTTGCACGGTGTCGGTGCCCTGCCCGGCGGTTTCCACCACCGTGTCGCCCGTATCGACGATGTAGGTATCATCGCCGTCGCCGCCCGTCAGCACATTGGCGGCGTTGTTGCCGGTCAGCACGTTGGCCAGCGTGTTGCCGGTTCCGTCGATCGCCGTGGTCCCGGTCAACACCAGATTGTCGACGTTCGCGCCCAGCGTATAGGTCAGGCCGATCTGCACCGTGTCGGTGCCTTCGCCCACCGCCTCGAACACCACGTCCGCCACCGAATTGATGATGTAGGTATCGTTGCCGCCAAGCCCGGTCAGCGTGTTCACACCGTCGTTGCCGGTCAGGGTGTTGTCGGCCGCGTTGCCGGTGCCGTCGATCGCACCGCTGCCGGTCAGGCGCAGGTTCTCGAAATTGGTAAGCAAGGTGTAGCTGAAGCCGGCCTGGACGGAGTCCGTCCCTTCGGTCGCCGCCTCGATGATCTGGTCCGCCGCGCTGCGCACCACATAGGTATCGTTGCCAACACCACCGATCAGCGTGTCCGATCCGCCCGCACCATCGAGCGAATCGTTGCCGTCGTTGCCGATCAGCACGTTGTTGCCCGTGTTGCCGACCATGATATTGCCGGCGGCATTGCCCACGCCATCGATCGCGCTGGTGCCGGTCAGCACCAGATTTTCGAGGTTCGTGCCGATCACATACGAAAAGCCTGCGCGAACGGTGTCGATGCCCTCGTTCAGAGCCTCGCTGACGCTGTCGCCTGCCACGTCGAGCACATACGTGTCGTTGCCCAGCCCGCCGACCAGCGTATCCGCGCCGCCCTGACCATCAAGGAAGTCGTTGCCGGCGTTGCCTGTCAGGATGTTGGCCGCGCCATTGCCGAACATAGTGTTGTCCAGCGCATTGCCCTGCCCGCTGGTCGCGCCCACGCCGGTCAGCACCAGGTTTTCGACATTGGCGGCCAGCGACCACGATAGCGCGGCGTTGACCGTGTCCGTGCCTTCGTCCAGCGCTTCGATCACCGTGTCGCCACTGGCATCGGCAAAATAGATGTCATCGCCCAACCCGCCAGACATCGCGTCCGATCCGGTGCCGCCGTCGATCGTGTCGTTGCCACCAAGGCCCGAGATGGTGTCGTTGCCGCCAAGCCCGCTGATAGTGTCGTCGTTGGCCGTGCCGTCCAGCGTGTTGTTCAGCCCGTCGCCGTTCACCACGTCGAGCACACCGGCAAAACCGGTGACGGCCAGCGATACTGCCTCGATGTCGCCACTGTGCGCTTCCAGCGTCCAGTCGCCGCCTTGTGCCGCCGCGCCAGTCAGATCGGTGCTCGCCGCCACGTCGGCGCCGGTCAGCGCCGCCAGCGAATCGATGAACGCCGCGCCCGCCGCCCCGGCGGCCACGTCGCAGCCATACAGCAGGATGTCTCCGCGCGGTGCCAGATGCGCGCCGATGGCCGCCAGATCGGCGGCATGGGCGGCCAGCCCGGCGCTGTCGATCACCGCATCGCCCAGCCAGATCGAGCCAGCGCCACCGTGCGAAACGATGTTAAGCGCCTGAATATCATGCGTTCCCGCCAGAAGCGCGACAATCTGCGCCAGGCCATCGCGCGCCGGATCGAGCACGAACACGGCCGCCCCTGCGGGCAGGCTCGCGATGATCGCGGCGACATCGCCCGCGCGTGGATCGATAATGGTGACGGTGTTTGCAACTGGCACGATAGGTCCCCTGGAAACTTGCCGGATTTCCGAATGGGGCGAGCCTTCGCATGGCCGCGTGACGTTTTGGCGTAAGCATTCTGAACGGCTCGTTCAGATACCGTCACGAAATATAGGCCGAACCGATCGTCAGTCCGGCGGCAGGAAAGCGCCAACGCCAACCGGCCTGCTTCGCGGAACATCGCTCCACGGCCCGAATTTTTGCGGAAATTGGTGCACCCGACAGGATTCGAACCTGTGACCCCTGCCTTCGGAGGGCAGTACTCTATCCAGCTGAGCTACGGGTGCGTGGGCTGTGGCACCTAGCAGCGCGGGGCGCGGCTTGCCAGTGCTTTTCGCCATGTCCGCATCGCCGGTTAGCGATTTGGTAGCGACGAGTCGTTTAAGGATCGGCGCATGGCGAGCTTTCCGAATCTTCCCGGCACTTCAGGCAACCACTCCGGTCCGCCGCCGGGCATCGTGGCCGGCGGAATGCCGGGGTCCGGGCGCGCCGAATTCGGCCACGCGGCGCTCAGCGCCATGTCGATGAAATGGTCCGCGCTGCACGATGCCGCAGGCGTAGTGAGCACGCTGGCCGGGCTCTCGCCCGAAGTGCGCAAGGCCGAAGTCCGCAATTTTCCCGCCATCATGCGCGATAGCGGCGGATGGCGTTATGATCTTGCGCGCCAGGGTGTGGACGATCTGGCCGCCATCATGGAACCGGGCCTGTCCGCGCTCCTCGCCGTGCATGCCCGCGGCGTTTCGGCCACCGCCGCCGCGATGGCGCTTTGGCAGGAATTCCAAGCCGCCCGCGTCGCGCTGCTCGGCCTGATCCCGCCCTTGGGCCTCAAGCGCAGGGCCTGACACAGCACCGGCTTTACCTGTTCCCAATTTGTTCCTATGCTGGCCAACATGGCCGAATCAAACGCAGCCCTTGTTTCTCCCTCCGGCGAAGAACGCGCTGCGCTTGGTGTGGCGCGTGGCATCTGCCGCCTGTTTGCCCGCAACGATGTGTGGTGCCTGCCCGAAATGCCCCTGCGATCCGGGCGGCGGGCAGACCTGATGGGCATCGATGCCAAGGGCCGCATCGTCATCGTGGAAATCAAGGTCAGCCGCGCCGATCTGCTCGGTGACGCCAAATGGACCGATTACCTCGATCACTGCGACCGCTTCTACTGGGGCCTCGCCCCGCATCTCGATCGCGCCTGCCTGGAAACCGAAGTATTCCTGCCCCACGCTTGCGGGGTGATCGTGGCCGATGGCTATGACGCGGAAATCATCCGCCCCGCCCCCGCGCTGCCAATGGCCGCCGCGCGGCGCAAGGCGGAGGTCGAACGCCTCGCCCGCGCCTCGCTGCGCCGTTCGCTCGTCGGGGCCGATCCCCACTGTTCGACGTGGGGGGCTGGGGACTAGATCCAGCCCAGTGTGCTCGCCAGCAGATAAATCCCCATCACCACGAACAGTGTTGCAGCAACGATCCGCACCGTCTTCAGCGGCACCCGCGCGATCAGTTCGTGGCCCAGGAATACCGCCGGCACATTGGCGATCATCATGCCCAGCGTCGTGCCCAGGGTCACCGCCACGGCATCGTGATACTGCGCGCCCAACGCGATCGTCGCGACCTGCGTCTTGTCGCCCATCTCGACGAGGAAAAACGACACCAGAGTTG
>DAICYJ010000137.1 GCA_027311705.1 Novosphingobium sp.
AACGGCGGATCCTGCCGCATCAGCACCACGTCGATATCGCGGCCAAGGTCCAGCCGCCGCTGCTCGCCCGCCTTGTAATGGTCGCCCTCAATGCGCTGCACCGTCACCGGCGTAGCCTGCGCCACCAGCCGGTCGTCTTCGTCCAGCGACAGCGCGTTCACGTCATAATGGAAAATCTCGTGCCCGCGCTCCTGGGCTGAAAGCATCAGTGCAAACGTCGAATCTCCCCCGATCTTTATCGAATGGAGCGGGTCCATCTGCACTGCGACGCGAAGGGTCATACCAAAGTTCCGTCTGCTGATAAGGGCTTTACCGTGGGCGCGCCTTAAAGCGGAATTGGCAACCTTGCGACCAAAAACCAATCGCGCTTCACCGCGCGGCATTCGGGAAAGCGCACCTTGCGCCTTCCATCCATTTAAAGGATTCGGGACCACCATGCGCAAGACCATCACCGCCATCGCCTGCACCGCCGCCCTGTTCGGCTGGACCGCCACCGCCGCAGCCAATCCGCCGGCCCATCCCACCGAGCATCCCGAAGGTGACCACAAGGGCGATCACAAGGACGATGCCCACAAGGATGACGCGCATAAGGACGATGCGCACAAGGACGGCCATCACGGCACCGAAACTGCCCCCAAGCACTGATTTTAGCGGTTACGCGCCGGGTTGCCAGGCATTGGCGATCCGGCGCGGCCAGCGCCTTGGCGCCAGCAGCATCACGTCGATCCGCAGGTCGTCTCCGGCCCGCGCATAACGCGGGGCCAACGCCTCCGCCGCCCGCGCCACGCGCTTCAATCGTCGGGCGTCGATGGCCAGATCCAGCGCCTCGCCGCTCGCCCGCCACTTCACTTCCACGAACACGACCGTCCGGCCCTTGCGCGCCACGATGTCGACTTCGCCCGCGCCCACGCGCTGCCGCCGCGCCAGAATGCGCCAACCCGTCAGCCACAACCACAACGCCGCCTGCGTCTCACCGCGCCGGCCGCGCCTTTCGGCCTCAGCCCGGTTCATGCCTGATTTCCATCGCGCGGGCATACAGCGTCTTGCGATCGAGCCCGGTGGCCTTCGCCACCATCCCCGCCGCCTGCGACGGCGCCATGTCGGCCAGCGCCGCACGCAACTGCACCTCCACGTCCGCTGCATCGGGGGCAGGAGCATCGCCGGGAGGCCCCGCCAGCAGCACGATTTCGCCCCGCGGCGGATGCGCTGTATAATGCGCGATCAGTTCCTCGGCGGTGCCCGTCCGGCATTCCTCGTGCAATTTGGTCAGTTCGCGCGCCACCGCAATCTCGCGCCCCGGCAACACCCGCGCCATGGCTTCCAATGAATCCACCAGTCTCGGCCCGGTTTCATAGAACACCAGCGTCGCCCGCACCGCCGCCAGTTCGCCCAGCACATCACCGCGCGCCTTGTCCTTGCTCGGCAGGAACCCGCCGAACATGAAGCGGTCGGTCGGCAGCCCCGCCAGCGTCAGCGCCACCACCAGCGCGCACGGCCCCGGCAGGCTTGTGACCATGATTCCCCGCGCCCGCGCCTCGCACACCAGCCGGTATCCGGGGTCCGAAATCAGCGGCGTGCCCGCGTCGGAAACCAGCACGACCGGGTTTTGGACCATTTCGGCGAGCAATCGTTCGCGGGCATCTTCGCCCGCATGATCGTCATACCGGCGCATCGGCTTCTTGATTCCAAGATGATTCAGCAACTTGCCCGTGACGCGCGTGTCTTCGCAGGCTATCACCGCACATGCCGAAAGGATCTCGACCGCGCGACGCGTCAGGTCACCAAGATTGCCAATCGGCGTGGCGACAATATAGAGCCCAGGTTCGAGCAAAGGCGTGTCCATGCGCCACCCAATGGACCGGGTATCGGGGAGCGGCAAGCAGATGATGACGGGCGACAGCATGACGAAGGGCCACGGCCTCACGCGCAGGTTCGCCGTGGCCGGCACACTCGCCCTCCTCGCGGGCTGCACGGTCATCCCCAAACCCCGCACCGGCGATATGCCCGCGCCCGCGCCCACCGAAACCGCGCCCGATTCCAACGCGCTGCCCACCGATGCCGGCCGCCACCGCGTCGCGCTGCTGGTGCCGATGAGCGGTCCGAACGCGGTGGTTGGCCAGTCGATTGCCAATGCCGCCACGATGGCCCTGCTCGATACCAACGCTCAGAACATCCGCATCACCACCTATGATACCGCCACCGGCGCCGGCTCCGCCGCCAGCAAGGCCATCCTCGATGGCAATCGCCTGATCCTCGGCCCCTTGATGGCCGACGATGTGGTTTCGGTAGCCGGCGTCGCGCGCAGCGCCAAGGTGCCGATGATCACGTATTCGAATGACGCCGGCGTCGCCGATCGCGATGTGTTCGTGCTGGGCCAGGTCCCCGGCGAATCCGTTGCCCGCGTTATCTCCTATGCCCGCGCGCATGGTATCTCCACCGTCGGCGCGATCATTCCCGCAGGCGTCTATGGCCAGCGCGTCACCATGGCGCTCACGGCCTCGGCCCGCGCGGCCGGCATCACTGTCGCCGGCATCGAAAGCTACACGCGCGGCAACACCTCGGTCGCCAGTGCCGTGCACCGCATCAAGGCGAAGGGGTCAGTCGATGCCCTGCTGATCGCCGATGGCGCGCGCATCGCGCTCCTCGCCGCCCCTGCGGCCAAGGGATCGCGCCTGCTAGGCACCGAATTGTGGAGCGGTGACGCCGCCATCGCCAAAAGCCCGGCGATGCGCGGCGGCTGGTTTGCTGCGGTATCCGACAAGCGCTTCGGCCAGTTCGAACAATCCTACCGCAAGCGCTTCGGCACTTCCCCCGCGCGGCTCGCCACGCTGGGTTACGATTCGGTCCTCCTCACGCTCAACGTCGCGCGCCAGTGGAAGCCGGGCACGCTGTTCCCCACCGCCAAACTCTATGACCGCGACGGCTTCATCGGCCTCGACGGCGTGTTCCGCTTCAACCAGTTCGGGGTGGCCGAACGCGCCATGGAAGTCCGCGAAGTGGGCGCGGGCACGTTCGTCACCGTCAGCCCGGCCCCGACGAAACTCAACCAATAGGACCAAAAAGCCGCAGATAAGCGCCCGCCCCCGCTTGCGCCCGGATTCCTGCGTGTTCTATAGACGTTCGCATGTCCGATGACCTGTTCGACAAGCTGCCCGCCACCAGTGCTTCCGAAAGCTACGACGGTTCCGCGATCGAGGTGCTGGAGGGGCTCGAGCCCGTCCGCCGTCGCCCCGGCATGTACATCGGCGGCATAGACGAACGCGCGCTCCACCACCTCGCCGCCGAAGTTATCGACAACGCGATGGACGAAGCCGTCGCCGGCCACGCCAACCGCATCGAAGTCACGCTCGAGGAAGGCAACCGCCTGACCGTCAGCGACAACGGACGCGGCATCCCCGTCGATGAACACCCCAAGTTTCCCGGCAAGTCGGCGCTCGAAGTCATCCTCACCACCTTGCACTCAGGCGGCAAGTTTTCCGGCAAGGCCTATGCCACCAGCGGCGGCCTCCACGGCGTCGGCGTGTCCGTCGTCAACGCGCTGTCCAGCCTCACCCGCATCGAAGTGGCGCGGAACAAGGAGCTTTACGCGCAGGAATTTTCGCGCGGCTTCCCCACCACCAAGCTACTGAAAATCGGCAACGCCCCCAACCGGCGCGGCACCACCGTTACCTTCATTCCCGACACCGAAATCTTCGGCGCGGACGCCAAGTTCAAACCCGCCCGCCTGTTCCGCCTTGCCCGCTCGAAGGCCTACCTGTTCGCCGGCGTCGAAATCCGCTGGAAATGCGCGCCCGCGCTGGTGAGCGAAGATGCGCCTGCCGAAGCAGTGTTCCAGTTCCCCGGCGGCCTCGCCGATCATCTCGCCGAACAGGTCGCGGGCCGCGAATGCGTCACCACCCTGCCCTTCGCCGGCACGCAGAATTTCCCCGCCGGCCCCAATGGCGAAGAAATGGGCCGCGCCGAATGGGCCATCGCCTGGCCGCTATGGTCCGATGGCTCCTACAGCTGGTACTGCAACACCATTCCCACCCCCGATGGCGGCACCCACGAACAGGGCCTGCGCGCCGCGCTCACCAAAGGCATCCGCGCCTTCGCCGAACTCGTTGGCCAGCAGAAAAAAGCCAAGGACATCGCGCCGGAGGACATCATCACCGGCAGCGAGATCATGCTCTCGCTGTTCATCCGCGATCCCCAGTTCCAAAGCCAGACCAAGGACCGCCTGACCAGTCCCGAAGCCGCTCGCATGGTCGAAAACGCTGTGCGCGATCACTTCGACCACTTCCTCACCGACAACATGGAGCGCGGCAAGGCGCTGCTCGGCGCGGTCATGGAACGCATGGACGATCGCCTCCGCCGCAAGGCGGAACGCGAGGTCAAGCGCAAGACCGCCACCAACGCGCGCAAGCTGCGCCTGCCCGGCAAGCTCACCGATTGCAGCGGCGAGGGCAGCGGCGAAACCGAACTGTTCATCGTCGAAGGCGATAGCGCCGGCGGCAGCGCCAAGATGGCGCGCGACCGCAAGACGCAGGCGATCCTCCCCATCCGCGGCAAGATCCTCAACGTCGCCAGCGCCACGATGGACAAGATCCGCGCCAATTCCGAAATCGCCGACCTCGCCTTGGCGCTCGGCTGCGGCATGCGCAAGGATTGCAACGCAGACAACCTGCGCTACGACCGCGTGATCATCATGACCGACGCCGACGTCGACGGCGCCCACATCGCCACCCTGCTGATGACATTCTTCTTCCAGGAAATGCCCGAAATCGTCCGGCGCGGGCACCTCTACCTCGCCCAACCGCCGCTCTATCGCCTCACCTCGGGCAGCACCTCGCTCTATGCTCGCGACGAAGCCCACCGCGCCGAACTCGAAGCCACGAAGTTCAAGGGCAAAAAGGTCGAAGTCGGCCGCTTCAAGGGCCTCGGCGAAATGAACCCGGCGCAACTGCGCGAAACCACCATGAGCACAGCCAGCCGCTCGCTCCTACGCATCACCCTGCCCCCCGAATACGAAGGCCGCGCGGCGGTCAAAGATCTCGTCGACCGCCTGATGGGCCGCGACCCCGCCGAACGCTTCATGTTCATCCAGAACCGCGCGGGGGAATTGGACCCGGAGATGATCGACGCCTGACCCGTCGGCTTTCAGGCCGACGGATCAGAGAGTTTCAATTTTATCGATTACCCGTGCTTGTCCTCAGCCAGCTTCTCCGGCTGCACCGACCATTCAGGCGGCACATCCTTCGGCTCATCGGCTTCGGCGTCTTCGGCGGTGTGGTGCACCCGATCCGCGCCGTGGTGAACCGGCGCATAGATCGTGTAGATCTGCATCGGGTCTTCACCGATATTGGTGATGTTGTGCCAGGTGCCCGCCGGCACCATTACGCACCAGCCGTCCGAAACTTCCTTGTCGAACGTCAGCTTGTTCTTCGCTTCACCCATCTGCACGCGGCCCTTGCCGGCATCCAGCCGGATGAACTGGTCGGTTTCGGGATGCGCTTCCAGCCCGATGTCGCCACCCACCGGGATCGACATCAGCGTCACCTGCAAATAGCGACCGCTCCACGCGACCGAGCGATATTCAGTATTGTCCTTGGTGGCGTTCTCGATGTCGAACGACTGCGGCTTGGGTCCGATGTCTTTGATGCGGCTTGCGGCTTTGCTCATGAGTAATCCCCTCATCGCGTGAATGCGTCGTGATAA
>DAICYJ010000141.1 GCA_027311705.1 Novosphingobium sp.
TTTATCTTGTTTTCGCGGGGATTTGGCAGGCGCCCCGCGCTGGCTTCTGGGCGGAAGCCGCACGCCGTCCGGCCCGGGGAGGCAGACGCCATACGACTTCCGCATGGCACAACGCGGGCCGCCGACAAACCCTTTGCCCCAATTCAGGAAAATTTACCGCACCTTTCTCTTCCGTAAATTTCGCGTTCATGGTGTGATGGCCACTCAGGGCGGGGGGACACGGTTGCGAACCTTGGCCAATGGACGGAGTTGCCCTCATGCGCGATGGACGCCACGCGTGAGTTTTCACGGCGAAATCAGTGTTGGCGAGGCGATGAGCCCCGCCGACGAAGGTGCCATGCGCACGGACTCGAGCCATGATGTGCCGGTGACGCGCGCTATCCCCGATTCGCTGCGAGCCGACGATGCCGCCATGCTGGCCGCCCTTCCCGATGCGGCCTTGATGCGCGAAGTCGGCACGGGCAGCGTCGCGGCCTTTGCCGTGCTGGTTGAACGCCACACCCCCGCGCTCTACCGCGTCGCCATGCGCATGCTGTCCGATGGGCACGAGGCGGAAGACGTGGTGCAGGAATGTTTTACGCGGCTGTGGCAGCACGCACCGCGCTGGCAGCCTTCGGGGGCCGGCCTCGTCGGCTGGTTGCACCGTATCGCGATGAACCTGTGCTTCGATCGCAAGCGCCGGTTTCGCGTGGTTACGATGCCCGATCTGCCCGACATGGTCGATAATGCGCCGATGGCCGACGATCTGATCGCGGCCGAGCAGGCACACGGTGCCGTGGCGACCGCGCTGGCCGATCTGCCGGAGCGATATCGCGCCGCGCTGGTGCTCTGTTATTACGAGGGATTTACGAATGCCCTTGCAGCAGACGTTCTGGCGCTCAACATAAAGGCCATGGAGTCGCTGTTGTTCCGCGCGCGCCGCCAGATGCGCGATCTGCTTGAGGCCCGCGATGTCGCATGGCGCGATGTTGCGGCCGGCGCAGGGCTGCGCGCATGACGCGGCGGGTTCCCATTTCTCCCGAAGTCGAGCGGATGGCCCTCGACCGGGCGCTCAATAATGCGCCCGAACCAGCCATTCCCGGCGCACTGATGGCGCGGATCATGCGCGAAGTGCCGCTGATGGCGCAATTGCCTGCGCGTGACGAGCCGGCCATGGCGGTGCCTGCGCCATCACTTTCACTCGTGCCGCCAGCGGTTCATGCTGCATCGGCTGCCGTGCAGCATTTGCATGGCGCACGCAGCCCGAAACGGTTCTACGGCTGGATGATGGCCGGTGCCGGCGGCATCGGCGCGCTGGCGGCCGGGATCGCCGCAGTGGCGATACTGGGGTCGGTCCAACAGACTGCGTCGTCGCCCGGTCAGGCCGATCCCGCGCCAGTGGTTGCCACCGTCTTGCCTGCCGCCGCATCGTCTGCAGCCGTGCCGGCCACGTCCGGCAATGCCCTGCCAGCGGCGCGCCTCGCCGCTGCGCCAGTCCCGCAAACACGCCAGCAGTCGAATGCCAAGGCCGCTGGGGCTGCCCCTGTGGAACTCGCCCCCGCGATCGAACCGGCGTTACCCGGATCGAACCCGCCAGAGGCGTTGGCGGTGGCCACACCGGTGCAGCAGCAGCCCGCCGACAGCGAAGGTGAAACCACGACCGTCCTGCCGGGGCCACGCGGACAGATGGGGCCGGTGCTGCAGCAAGGCTATGGCTACACAGGCGGTCCTGCGGGCAGTATCCCGCCACGTGCGCCGGTGCGCATGTCCGGCGGGCCGGGGTCGAACTAGGCCGCAGTTACCCCGTTGGCAGTCGCCCGCGGGTAGTGCCGCGTGGCGCGCTTGAACTGCGCATCGATATCAGGATGGTCCAATGGTGCCCGGGGACGGAGTCGAACCGCCGACACCGTGATTTTCAATCACGTGCTCTACCAGCTGAGCTACCCGGGCATCGTCGCGGCAAGCGGATTTTCGACCGTCTTGTGCGCTATGGAAGCGCGCCTATGGCGAAGCGTGGGGGGCTTGTCCAGTCCCAACGCGACAGTTTTTTGTCAGGTTTCAGTTGTCGCCATCAAGGTCCGGCGAACCATCGGCGTCGGGATCGACCGGCGGGCCGGGAATGGCATAGCCATCGTCCAGCCAGCGCACCAGATCGCGGTCGCGGCAGCGGGTGGAACAGAACGGACTGTGATCCGCGCTGCGCGGCTTGCCGCAGATGGGGCATTTGCGCGTGGTTGCGGTGCGGGGGCTGGAGTCGGTCATGCTGCCACCGCCTGCGCGAAAGCGGCGGAGAGGGCAAGGCCTGCATCTTCGTGCCAGCGCACCGTCCGGCCGGTGCGGCGCGCAAGCTCTGCCTCCCATTCCGGCAGCACCGCGCGGCGCACTTCGGGCCGGGCGGTCAGCAGCAGCACGCCGGGTTCGGCCACACGCTCGGCCCTGCGCAGCAGCTGGCGCGCGGCAGTTCCGGCGGGGTTCCGGGCAAAGCGGGCGATCAGCGAAGGCCGTTCCAGCCGCGAGATGAGCTGGACGAAGCCGAAGCCGTTCATTGCGGTGCGTTCGCCGCGCCAGTCGCCCAGCGCCACAGCGAGCGCCGTGTCCACCGCCTGCCGGTCCTTCTTTTCCGACAGCGAGGGAAAGTCGATCCCCACCGATCCGCCAATGTCGAACCGGGCCAGCGCGCGGACGATGGCGGGCACGGCGGCCAGCGCCAGCGCCGGCAGCGGTGGCGGGCCGTCGATATCGATCAGGGTCATCGCCGGGGTCGGGCTGATGGTCAGCGCGCCGCCGTGGAAGGCGACTTCGCCGGTCAGGGCTTCGTCCACCAGATCGGCCCAGCCAGCCTCGTCAAACGCGCGGTCCATTGCGGAAAGCATCCGGATGGGGGCGCCAGTTGCGCGCAGTTCATCTTCCAGCGACGGGGGAGAGCGGGGTGCCTCCTTGGGCGCGGGCTGCACCACTGGCAGCTTTGTGCGACCGCGTTCGGCAATCACGGAGCGGGCAACCCGCACGATCAGCGTCGCGCCCTCGGTCAGGGCCGGGGGCAGTGCATCGATCAGCGCAATGGCACCATCGGGCAGGCGCACGCTGCCGCGCCGTGTGCCGTGTACGCGTGACAGCAGCTTGGCTTGCGTCACCCACCCGGCACGGGGGCCGTCGTCCCACATCACGCGTGCGGCAAGAACTTCACCGTGTTCGACAAGAATGGCCCGCGTCTCGCCGATCCCGGCCTCGACCAGCCATTGCGGGCCGACACCTTCAGGCAAGGCGCATCCCGGCGGCTTTCAGCAGGCGGCGCGTTTCGAACAGCGGCAGCCCGACGACGCCTGAATGACTGCCGGAAAGCCAGGCACAGAACCCTTCGGCGCTGCCCTGGATGGCATAGCTGCCGGCTTTGCCGTGCCATTCGCCGCCGGCGATATAGGCGTCGATCTCTTCGGCGGTCAGCACTTTGAAGCGCACGATGGTTTCGCTCAGCGCCTCGCGCAGCACGCCTTCTGGCGAGAGCAGCGCGACGGCAGAAAACACGCGGTGACGGCGGCCGGAAAGCAACGCCAGACAGCGGCGGGCGGTGGCTTCGTCTTCGGCCTTGGGCAGGATGCGGCGGCCGACGCCGACCACGGTATCGCCCGCCAGAATCAGCGTGCCGGGTGCTTGCGCAGCGGCGGCGCGCGCCTTTTCGGCGGCGAGGCGCACGGCATGGTCGCGCGGAATCTCGCGCGGGCGCGGGCTTTCGTCGATGTCGGGCGCAAGGATGCGGGCGGGGGTGATGCCCAGCCGGGCCAGCAGTTCACGCCGACGCGGGCTGGCGGACGCCAGAACGAGTTCGGAGACCGCCAATGCAGGTGACGTCGGCATGACGGGGGAAGGCGACGAGTTGGAAGCCGGGGCTTCCGCGCCTGCCATCAATACGAGCCGGGGCCGCCGCGGCCGGGCATGAAGCGATAGGTAATGCGGCCTTTGGTCAGGTCATAGGGGGTCAGCTCGACCAGCACCTCGTCGCCCACCAGCACGCGAATACGGTTCTTGCGCATCTTTCCGGCGGTGTGGCCGAGGATCTCGTGATCGTTTTCGAGCTTCACGCGGAACATGGCGTTGGGCAACAGTTCAACGACCGTGCCGCGCATCTCAAGGAGTTCTTCTTTCGCCATCGGCGGGTTCGGGAGCCTTTTCGTGGGTGTGCGGGAACGCAGAAAAGCGCGGAAAATAAACCGCGCCGCGCGCCCATAGCTGGCTGTTCAGCAAAAGGGAAGCCTGCGCATGCAATGCGCACCGCACAGGCATGCGATGCTGCATTGCGACAATATAATACGATTTGCCCGTAGCCGTAACGGGACCAGTTGGCCAGCCTTAACGTTGACCACCCGAACGCGCGGTCGCCGGCCTGTCCGGCGAGCCTGTGCCAGGAATGAAGCGAGACTTGCAATGATTCCCCGTAATGCCGCTTCGCTGTCCGTGCTGGCAGCGCTTATGTCCGCCGGTCCGGCGTTCGCCCAGGATGCGGCACCCCCGGCCGCTTCTGCGGTCGCCGATCCTGCGCCGGCGTCGGATGAACCGCCGCCGCAGGTATCGGTGAACGGCGAAGCTATCGCCACGGATTCGGACGGTGACGGCATCGACGACGAGGGCTCGATCCTCGTCCTCGCCACCCGGCTGCGGGGGCAGGTCACTGCATCGCAGCCGCCGATCATCACGCTGGATGAAGAAGACGTTGCTTCCTATGGCGCAGGATCGATTCAGGAACTGCTGGCCGCTCTCGCTCCGCAAACCGGATCGGGACGTGGGCGGGGGGATGGCGGGCCGGTAGTGCTGCTGAACGGCATGCGCATATCGGGCTTCCGCGAAATGCGCGGGCTTCCACCCGAAGCCATCCGCCGCGTTGAAGTGCTGCCCGAAGAAGTCGCGCTGAAATTCGGCTACCGGCCCGATCAGCGCGTGGTGAACTTCATCCTGAAAGACAACTATAACAGCTTCGGCAGCGAAACCGATGTGAACCTGCCGGCTCGCGGCGGATACAGCAACATAAAGGAAGAGGCGACTCTCGCGAAGATCGACAAGGGTTCGCGCCTGAACATCACCGGCACCTATGAACGCCAGTCGCCGCTGACCGAGGGCGAGCGCGGCATCGTGCAGGCGGTGGCACCAGTGGCAGGCTCGCCCGATCCGGCGGACTTCCGCACGCTCACGCCTTCCTCCCGGTCGGCCGCGATCAACGCCACATTGGCCAAGCCGCTGGGCGGCGGCGCAGGGCTGACTGTGAACGCGCTGGTCCAGCGGGATGCCAGCGATGCCCTCAACGGCTTGCGCATCACCGATCCCACCGATCCGCTGGCGACGACGCGGCGCACCACCACTATTTCCGCCGGCGCGGCGATCAACAAGCCGCTGGGCGCTTGGCAGCTTTCGGTAACGGCGGATGGCAGCCATGTTGCCTCCGAAAGCTTCATCGATACCAACCGCACGCTCGCCACCGATCGCGCGATGAGCAAGTCCGACAGCGTCACCTCGCTCGCCACCATCAGCGGCAGCCCGCTGCGCCTGCCCGGCGGCGAAGTGTCGCTGACAGGCAAGACGGGCTTTGCATGGTCGGGCATCACCAGCAACGACACGCGCGGTCTCGTTGGCGAAACCAGCCTGAAGCGCGGCGATGCACAGGCGGGCTTCAGCCTCGACGTGCCGATCACCAGCCGCCGCGAAAATGTCGGTGCCGGGGTCGGCAACCTGTCGGTCAATTTCAACGGCGAGGTCCATCACCTGTCGGACTTCGGCGAACTTTACAGCTATGGCGCGGGCCTCACCTGGCAGCCGACCGAGAAGCTGACGCTCAGCGGCAGCTACATCGCTTCGGAAAAGGCTCCCGGCCTTTCCGACCTCGGCGGCCCGACCACGGTCACCCCCGGCGTCACGGTCTATGATTTCTCCACCGGGCAGACGGTGCTCGCCACCGTCACCAGTGGCGGCAATGCGGCGCTGAAAAAGGAAAAGCAGCGCGACATCAAGCTGGCGGCGAACTGGGACTTGCCCTTCCTGAAGAACTCGTCGCTGCTGGTCGAATATTTCCGCAATCACTCGAGCGACACCACCAACGCCTTTCCGCTGCTGACCCCGGCGGTCGAAGCTGCGTTTCCCGGCCGCGTGGTGCGCGATGCCGCGACCGGGCAGATCATCTCGATCGATCAGAGCCCGGTGACGTTCGCCGATGAGCGCAGCTCGCGGCTGCGGGTCGGCATCAATCTGTCGGGCAACTTCGGCAAGCCGGATCCCAATGCGCGGCAGGGTCGCTTCGGCGGCATGGCGGGCATGGGCGGCGGCTATGGCGGGCGGCCTCCGGGCGGGTTAGGTGGCGGTCAGGGCGGTTCAGGTGCCGGCCGGATGCGCGGCGGCGGCCCCGGTGGGCCGGGCGGCGGCGACGGGCGCGGGCGCTGGAACCTGTCGCTCACCCACACCATCCAGTTCACCGATACCGTGCAGATCGCCCCCGGCGGACCGGTGCTCGATCTGCTGAATGGCGATGCGATTACCGGCGGAGGCGCGGCGCGGCACAGCTTCCAGCTCGAAGGCGGCGGCTTCTATCGCGGCTTCGGCCTGCGCGGGTCGGCCAATTACGCGGGCGGCACGCATATCAACGCCAGTGGGCTACCCGGTTCGACCCGGCTCGATTTTGCGCCAATCGCTACGGTCAATATGCGCATTTTCGCCGATCTGGGCCGCATGCCGAAGCTGGTCGAAAAGGTGTCGTTCCTCAAGGGATCGCGCATTTCGCTGGGCATCGACAACCTGTTCGATGCGCAGCAGCGCGTTACCGACGGCAATGGCGCCACGCCGCTTCGTTATCAGCCGGGCTATCTCGATCCGGCCGGCCGTGTCATCAAGCTGGAATTCCGCAAGCAGTTCTGAAGCTCAGGTGTTGCGCGGTCGCCCCTGCACGAAATCGCGCACCATGCGTTCGCGCGCTAGCTGTTCGTGCTCGGCAAAGCTGTCGGCAAAATGGCGCACGGCGATCACCTGATCCAGCGGCATGGGCTCGTCGAAGACCATGCCCGCGCGGCCCATGCTGTTCCACACCACCTCGCCGAACGCCTCGATCCCGTTGACGACCAGCACGCCGGATGCGCCCGGCAATGGCGCGGAATCGATAGTCAGCCGCGCTCCGGTTTGGGAAAGATCGTCGAGGCGGCATGGGTACTTACCGCTCAACAAGATGATCGTGGCGGGAATGCGCAGCCGCACGCGCGATGCGGCGCGCCGCCCGGCACGGCGATGGAGAGAGTATCCTCCGGAAGGTTGCATGATTGACATCGCTAGCAATCTTGCAACCTCAATGCTTTAGGGTGGCTGGTCGCGGGGCTCCGTATTGCTACGAAGGTGCGCTGCCCCAAAGTTCCTGCGGGGATAATCGACGCCACACTCTCCCCAAACGCGCGCAGAGCGCCTATCTCGGGCGCCTCATGTCACGCACGCCTGCCGGATCTCCCGCCAACCCAAAGGGCGCGGAACGCTTCAACGAAGACAAGGCGACCTATGCGGTGCGCGGGTCCGACCAGCCGGATCTCGAAGCCGGCGTCGCCGCGATCCGCGAAGTGGTGCAGACCCTGAAGCCCAAGCCCGGCGTCTATCGCATGCACGATGCGCGCGGCGATGTGCTCTATGTGGGTAAGGCACGGGTGCTGAAGAACCGCGTGGCGAACTACACGCAGGTGGACCGGCTATCGAACCGCCTGCGCCGCATGGTCGGCCAGACGCGGTCGATGACCATCATCACCACCAATTCGGAAGCCGAGGCGCTGCTGCTCGAAGCGCAGCTGATCAAGCGCTATCGCCCAGCGTACAACGTGCTGCTGCGCGACGATAAATCGTTTCCGTTCATCCTGTTGCGGTCTGATCACGAATTCCCGCGCATCATGAAGCATCGTGGCGCACGCAAGGCCAAGGGCAACTATTACGGCCCCTTCGCCAGCGCCGGATCGGTCAACACCACGATCAACGCCCTGCAAAAGCTGTTCCTGCTGCGCAGCTGCAACGATGGCTTCATGGCGCGGCGCGATCGGCCCTGCCTGCTCTACCAGATCAAGCGCTGCTCCGCCCCTTGCGTCGGCCGGGTGAGCGAGGAAGCCTATGGCGAGCTGGTGCGGCAGGCCAAGGATTTCCTCGGCGGCAAATCCGGTGCGGTGCAGCGCGAAATCGAAGTGCAGATGAGCAAGGCGGCAGAATCGCTCGATTTCGAAAGCGCGGCGATGCTGCGCGATCGCTTGCGCGCGGCCACGTTCATCCAGGGCAGCCAGGCCGTCAATGCCGAAGGCGTGGGCAGTGCCGATGTGTTCGCGATGGCCAGCAAGGGCGGGCAGATCGGCGTGCAGGCCTTCTTCATCCGGGGTGGCCAGAACTGGGGCCACCGCGCTTTCTTCCCCAGCCACACCGAAGGCCTTGAGGAAGCGGAAGTGCTCACCAGCTTCCTCGCGCAATTCTATGAGGAAGTGCCCCCACCGCGCCTGATTTTGATCGACCGCGAATTGCCGGAAGCGGAACTGCTGGCCGAAGCCTTGTGCGAGGGCGCGGGCGGCAAGGTGGAAATCTCGGTCCCCCAGCGTGGCGACCGCCGCCGGCTGATGGAACAGGCCAGCCGCAACGCGACCGAGGCGCTGGAACGGCGGCTGGCCGAAAGCGGCACCAAGGCCCGCACGCTGCGCGAACTCGCCGAATTCCTCGAACTGGGCGACGTGCCACAGCGCATCGAGGTTTACGACAACAGCCATGTGCAGGGCGCCCACGCGGTCGGCGCGATGATCGTGGCTGGGCCGGAGGGCTTCATCAACGGCCAGTACCGCAAGTGGAATATCAAGACCGCGCAGACCAACGACGATTTCGCCATGATGCGCGAAGTGTTCCAGCGCCGGTTCGCGCGCGCGCAGGAAGAAGACCCGGATCGCGAAAGCGGCGTGTGGCCCGATCTCGTGCTCATCGACGGCGGCAAGGGCCAGTTGAGCGCGGCGCGTGCCACGCTGGAGGAACTGGGCATCGAGGATGTCGTGCTGATCGGCGTGGCCAAGGGCCCGCACCACGGGCGTGATGGCCGCGAAGTGTTCCACTTCCTTGATGGGCGCGAAAAGATGCTGCCGGTCAATTCGCCGGTGCTGTTCCACCTCCAGCGCCTGCGCGACGAGGTCCACCGGTTCGCCATCGGCGCGCACCGCGCCAAGCGCAGCCGCGCGATCAGCGCCAGCCCGCTCGATGAAATCCCCGGCATCGGCCCGGCGCGCAAGCGCGCGCTGCTGTTGCATTTCGGCACGGCGGGCAAAGTCCGCGCCGCTTCGCTGGAGGATTTGCAACGCTCGCCGGGGGTTAGCGCGGCGGTGGCGCAGACGGTTTACGATTTCTATCATCCCAATGCGTAACACCCCGTAACTAAGGGGAAATACGGGGATTCGCGCACCTCCGTTTCAGCAGATTTCCACCACGGCAGTTCATGATTGCTCGCAGGGCCGCTCTGGCCCGCAAGCCATCCGGGAGTGTCGACCGTGGTCGGGAAGAATTTGCGCATGGCCCTGGCATTGAGCGCGTGTTGCGCCGCCGGGGTTCCAGTGAGTGCCGCCATCGCACAAGGGGCGAACGGCGCGGGCACGCCGTTCGAGCTGGCCTATTGGCAGGCCGTCGCCGGGGGTAACGATCCGGCACTCTATGACGCCTATCTCAAGCAGTTCCCAGATGGCACGTTCGCCGCCATCGCCCGCTCGCGTGCAGATCAGGCGCCCAAGGCGGCCCTACCGATCGCGATCGCGCCACCTGCGCTGCCGTTGGCTGCGGCGTCCGCACCGGTACAACTCGTTTCCGCACCGTTCGCAGCGAGCGCGGTTGCAGTCGCTTCACCCGACCTGGCAGTTTCAGAACCTGCGACCGCCGGCCCGTTGGCCCCGGCCCTGACGCCCGCCGCCACTGCGGAAACACCGGTTGCGGTTACCGCGCCTGCCGAAACGCCGGTTGGTGGAACCGCCGCTTCTGCGCTAACTCCTGCGGTCGACACCGGCGCGACGTCCATGCCGGCAACCACCGCGCCTACGCTGACCCCGGTGACCGCGCTGCCGGCCGCATCCACCATCGCTGCAAGCGGGGCCACTCTGCCAGCACTGTCCACGCCCGAAACCTCCGGCCCCGGCTTCTCGCTGCCGCACTTGCCTTTCGGCACCCCGCTGTCGCTGCTCGCGACGGCCGCTACGGCCGCCAGCGTAGCCTCGGCGGCGCAGTCAGCAGCTGCCGATGCGCTGATGCCGAACGTGGCACCGTCCGTCACTTTCGCGCCAAAGGCGCAGCCTGTGCTGCCCGCCACGACCACGCTCGCTGCTGCTGCCGAAGGCGAACCGGTGCTCGCTAATGCAGCGCTGGTGAGTGCGCTCGATAACCAGTCGAGCGTCATTACCGGTGCTGCGATGGGCACCGGCGGCAACCTCGCCGCCTCGACACCTGTCGCGGCCTTGCCAGAAGTGAGCCAGCCGGTACTCGCTGCTGTCCTGCCGTCTACTTTGCCAACGGCCCTCGCCACGGCCACGCCGCAACCGTCATGGCCCGCCATAACCACGCAGATCGGGCCGCGTCCGCTTGCCGTCGCATCGGCCGACCCGATGCCGGTTCTGGTTCAGTCCGGCGCTGCCGCGTTGCGCGCCGCCTCCGTCGCGCTGGATGCCGCCGCCGCACAAGTCACGCCCAAGGCCGCGCCGCGCCCGGCACCTGCCCCCGTGGCCGCGCCGCCCCGCCTGTTCCGCGCCATCGAACGCAGCCGCCCGCGCCGTGCCCCAATCATCCTCGCGTCGGCAACGCCCATGCGCCAGCCCCGGCGCGTGCTGACGACCGCCGCCACCTCACCCGCGATGCAGGATGTGGGCCTGATGGGCGGCGGCGGCATATCGCCGCTCGGCTACATGCTTACCCAGCTGGCCTATTCGCAGCAGACCCCAGGTGCCGGGATGGGCCTGCCTGAAGAAGCCAGCCTGCCGATGCGCCCCGCTTTCATGCCGGTGCCGCCCATGCAGGTGCCGTCGGCGTTCTGCTCGATCGATCAGCGCAACGCCTTCCACGAAGGCATCTACGAACCCGCGCTGGCCATCGCGCAACACAACAACGAACTGGCGGTCGCCTACATCACCCACCTGAAATCGCTTTACGACAGCTACCAGCTGAGCGGCGACAGCCGCACCATCGCCTCCATCGCCGCCGAGGCGCGCGATTTCCAGCCGATCGCATCTCTCGCCTTTTCCACCCAGGACAACCTTGTCCGCGCTTTCGAGGAACTCATGACCACACCCGTCAGCATGTGCGGAGCAATCCAGTGAAAGGCCCGCTCCACTTCGCCGCCGGCGCGCTTGCGCTGATGGCCCTCGTTCCGGTCCAGTCCGCGCAGGCGGCCTGTATCGATCACGCCACCGCCTCCGCCGCGCGGCTCAACGAATTCGAGACCATGATGATGGTCGTGTCGCTGCGCTGCACTCGCATCGGCGTGAACATGCGGCCTCAGTTCGATGGCATGGTCGATGCGCACCAGGCCTCGTTCGGCCAAGCCACCACCCGCTTGCGCAAGTATCTGGGCGGCAACGGTTTCGACGTCCACAGCGGGCAGTTCGATCGCTATGCCACGATTGTCGCCAACAAGTATGGCGGCGGACGCACCAGCATCGACAACTGCCAGATGCTCGATCAGGTCGTGGGCGAACTGGCCAAGGCGCCGGACATCACCGTATTGGCGATGGTGGCCGACCAGATGGTAGGCCGGCCCACGCTCGATGCCATGGCCTGCGCTGTCGAGCCGTGAACGGGCAACGCGAACCAAAAACGTGACGCATTTGTGACCCAGCAATCAATATAGGCAACAATACTCAGATAAGTTCACTCCGATCCGGGCCGAAGTGCTGGACCAATTCTTGCGATGTCGGTAACCGTGAACCTTGAGGGCGCATCCACTACGACTGGTTAGCGATATTGCCGGGGTGAAGGGCAGGCAGGGATTCGGCAACAGCCGGACCGAGCCTGACTCCGGCGATCAGGGAGGTTTTGCGCGTGCTGACGAATCAATGGCGATCTCGCCCAAGAGGGGCGCTGCTGTGTGCTGCCGCTTTCCTCGGCGCGATAACCGCAGCGGGGCCGTGCTCGGCACAGGCCGGCGCGACCAATGGCGTGGGCACGCAGTTCGAGCTGACGTTCTGGGAATCGGTGGCGGGCAGCAACGATCCGTCGCTTTACGATGCCTATCTCGAAAAGTACCCGGACGGCACGTTTGCCGCGCTCGCCCGTGCCAAGGCCTCGTCGCTGCGCAAGGCGGCTGCGCCGGTGCCGGCACCCGTTGCGCCGGTTCCTGCGGTGACACCGGTGGTCCGGCCGATGCAGGCGTCGCCGGCGCTCGTGCCCGTGTCGCTCGTCGTTCCCTCCAGCCCGCCGGCGCCGACGCCCATTGCGGCTGCTCCCGCCCCCGTGCTGGCGATGGCCACGACCACGCAGGCACCGGTCGCCGGGGCCGCGCAGGCCGCCAGCGACGCCGCCGGTGGGGCATCCCCGCTGGGCCGTTTGCTCGAAGAACTGCGCCGATCTCAGGAATCGTCGCCCGCACCGACCGCGACCTACACCGCACCTAACGCCACCGTAACACCGCCTGCCGTGCTATCGCCACCGTTGGCGCTCGGTTTTGCAATGCCCGCCCGCCCGCAACTGGCTGCGGTGCCAGCGGTCGCGCTCCCGCCGTCGTTCTGCTCGGCGGAAGAGCGCAATGCCTTCCACGATGGCACCTACCAGCCTGCGGTCGAAACGGCGAAGCGCAATAACGATGCTGCGGTCGCCTATATGACGCAGCTGCGCTCGATCTATAATACCTACCAGGCAGACAGCGACCCCAACACCATGAACGCGCTCGCCGCCGAAGCGCGTGAATACCAGCCGCTCGCCCGCGCTGCTTTCGATGCGCAAGGGGGGCTGGTCAGCCAGTTCAATGCGCTGATGGCCGTGCCGATCCATGCCTGCGGATCGTCCAAATGAAGCGGCGGCTGCGCTTGATGGCGGGTGCGCTGGCCTTGATGGCGGCGCAACCGGCGCAGGCCGCCTGTGTCGACGGGCAGATCGTTTCGGCGGCGCGCCTGCATGAATTCGAAACGATGATGATGGCGGTGTCGCTGCGCTGCTCGCGCATCGGCGTGAACATGCGGCCCACGTTCGACAGCATGGTCGAGGTCAATCGCCATCGGTTCGAGGAAGCATCGGCCAAAGTGCAGAAGTTCTTTTCGAACGGCTCGGCCAAGGCGCACGGCGGTGCGTTTGACACCTATGCCACCAAGGTCGCCAACAAATATGGCGGCGGCGGCACCACGCCCGATACCTGCCGGATGTTCGATGCACTGGGCAAGGAACTGTCGCGGATGGTGCAGGGCGGCCAGATCCTGATGACCGTGGCCGAGGCGATGATCCGCAAGCCGGTGATCCAGGATCCGACCTGCCCCTGACGCGCGAGCATCGTCGAGCTTTCCCGCTCCGCCGCGAAGGCGGGGGCCTCAGGCCTGCCAGCGCAACACCGCCAAAGACCCCCGCCTGCGCGGGGGAGCAGTAATGTTCAGCGCGCCGTCTACCCCCTGATCCGCCGCACCACGCGCCAGCCCGCTGCTTTGATACGGCTGCGCGCCGGCCAGCGACCCGGCGCGGATGGCCGCAACCCCGCCCGGCGCAGCCATCCGTTGAAGGCGCGCGCGTCCGCTTCCTCAAAGCTCCATTCCGAACGCCATGTGATCGACAGCGACACCGCCGGCTTCGGCCCGTTGCGCACGAAATGCGGGGCCATCACCGGCACGAACAGTCCGTCGCCCGCCTGCAACGACCATTCCTGCCCGCCCGCCGCCAGCTCGTCGCGCCAGAACAGCTCGCGACCGCCGCCGGTGTGGTATCCTTCGTGCGTCTCGTCGGGCGCGTAGAAGGCGTCGCCCTGCGGAAACAGGGTCATCGTCTTTTCGCCCATCAGGTGCAGCAGCACGTTGTGCTCCGGATCGAAGTGATAGGGCGTCACTCCGCCGGGGCTGGTCACGAACACGAACCCCTGCGGCTTCAGCATCGCGCCGGTCCGCGCCTCGATCACCGGGCGCAGTTCGTCCAGCAAGGCCATCAGCAGCTCGGCATAGGCGGGCACCTGCTCGATATTCTTCAGCGCGGCCCAGCTGCCGGTTTCGGCAATGCCCCGGATGGTGTCCCCGATGCCGAGGCCGTTGGCGGGGGCCTTCGCCCCGTTCAGCCCCACCGGCAGGTCCGCCTTGTTGTACTCGACAGACGCCGCAGGCAGCGCCTCGCCCAGCGCGGCCAAAGCCTCCAGCGTCAGCAGAGGATGGCCGACCAACCCGTGCGCCAGCTTGTGCGGCACTTCGGGATAGGACGCGGCAAAGGCGGCGGGGGCGGTCTGGTCGAAAGCAGGCATGGTCATGCGATTCCGGTTGGGTTGCGGGCAAGTTCGAGTGAGAGCAGACGGTCGAACGCCGCGCGGCGCAGGCCCCCGCCGATGGCGATCGAGAAGCGGCCGATGGCGCGCCGTTCGGTCCACAGCGAATCGATCATCGGATGATCGGCGGCGGCGCAGCTATCGCACCACGCGATCTCCGGCTGGCCCAGCAGCGCCAGGTTTTCGAGTTGCAGGAGAACGCCCGGCGAAAACCGCGCAAAGCGTTCGTCGAACGCCGTCTTGAACGAAAACGCGCCGGGCAGGGCGATCAGGTTGGCCAGCATGGCAATCGGCTCGCCGTCCAGTTCCAGGCTCAACCGCTGCAGCCGCCCGCGCCGCCCGGCGTCAGACAGCGCCGCGCGAAACAGCCCGGCGGTC
>DAICYJ010000150.1 GCA_027311705.1 Novosphingobium sp.
GGGTGCGCCTTGCGCAACCGGTCCACCAGCGCGATGCCGTCCTCGCCGTGGTCGAGGTGGAAATCTACGAACGCCGCGTCCGCGTCGTGTGCCAGCACCATCGCTTCGGCCACCGTCGCCGCGCTGTGCATCGTGTGGCCCATCGCGCCCAGCAGCGCCCCCGTCGCCTCGATGATGGCGGGATCGTTGTCGACCACCAGCACCCGCAGCGGACCGCAGCTAAACGACGGGGTTCCGGGCGCTTTCGCAGCCACTTGTTCCACCACGCTGCGCGCCGGCAAGATCACGCTGAACCGGCTGCCCCGCCCCGGCGCCGAACGCACCTCCACCCGTAAGCCGAGCAGCCGCGCAATCCGATCCACGATGGCCAGGCCCAGCCCCAGCCCTTCGGCGTCCACCTCGCCCAGCCGGGTGAATTCCCCGAAGATGGCAGCCTGCTGCGCCGCCGGAATGCCGACCCCGCTATCGACGACGTCGATCCGCAGATTGTCTCCACGCCGCCTCACCCCGATCAGCACCCCGCCCGTTTGCGTATAGCGCAGGGCATTGCCGACAAGGTTCTGCAACACCGATCGCAGCAAGGCCGGATCGGTTTCCACGCCGCCGGGCAGCGGCCCCACGCGCAGGCGCAGACCCTTTTCTTCGGCCAGTGGGCGAAATCCCTCGGCAATGTCGCGCAGCAACGGAGCGAGCGCGACCTTCTCCGGATTGGGCTGGATACCGCCCGCGTCGAGCTTCGAAATATCCAGCAAAGCGCGCAGCAGGTTCTCCGCCGCAACGATGGAGCTTTCCACCCGGCCGACCAGCATCCGCGCATCGGCATCCACCCTTCGGCCCAGCGCCGATGAAAACAACCGCGCCGCGTGCAACGGCTGCAGCAGATCATGGCTCGCTGCCGCCAGAAAACGCGTCTTCTCACGCGTCGATTCTGCCAGCCGCATGTTCGCTGCGGAAAGCTCGCTCGTCCGGTCGGAAACCCGCGCTTCCAGTTGCTCCAGCGTGCGTTCCAGTTCTTCGCGCACTTCCGCTTCGCCGGTGATATCGGTGAACGAAGTCAGGTAACCGCCCCCTGGCATCGGCCCGCCCACCAGTTTGATGATGCGGCCATCGCTCCGGACATTGTCCGAAACATAAGGTTGCCGCGCGCGCAGGCGCACCAGCCGGCGCTCCACCTGCGCCTCGATGTCGCCTCCGGCTCGCGCGATATTGAAGCGGATCAGATCGGCCACCGGAACGCCCACGCGGACGAGGCCGGGGGGATAGCCGAACAGATCGATGTATCCCGAATTCCACGCGACGATGTTCAGGTCGGCATCGATCACGCTGATGCCCGAAGGCAGGTTCTCGAACGTGGCCGCCAGCAATTGCCGCGAAAAGCGCAGCGATTGCCCGCCTTCGTCCAGCAGCCTCGTTACATCGTCCAGCCCCAGTTGCCCGCCCGCGAGCGCCGATGCCACCAGCGTGCGCGCGAACGAAGCGCCGACCACGCCCGCGATCAGATCCTGCGCCCGCCGGGCCGCCGCGCGATCAACCGGTGCAGAATGAAGCACTGCGGGAAACGCCCCCGCCGCCCGCTCATCACCGATAAAGCGCGCGGCCAGTTGCGAAAGCTCGCCGATATTGCGGACCGGGCGTTGCCCCCGCACGAGGCGCGGCAAAGTGCGCGCCGGATCGCGCCCGGCGGCCGTGGCGGCCAGCACCGCCAGGTTCAGCGTCAGGCTCCACAATACGCCATGAACCAGCGGCGGCGCATTGCCGATGCCGAACAGGCGCAGCGGATCGAGCGGCGTCTGCGCCAGTGCGGCCAGCCAGCTTTCTGGCAGGATGGGCGGCAGCGCCAGCGTCCACAGCCACAGCGCGAAGCCCACCATCAGGCTCAACCGGCCGGCGACCGGATCGCGATCCTTGCCATAGACGCCCAGCAGGAAGTGCGGAGTGAACTGCGCCATCGCGGAAAATGCCACCAACCCGATGGAGGCAAGCGAATTGCGCGCGGGCAGCAGCAGCGCCCATGCCAGCGCCAGTGCCACGATGCCGAATATGGCGCTGCGCCGCACGACCATCATCTGCCGGCCAAGATCGCTGGCCCCATCATCGCGTTCGGCCCGCAGCACGGCAGGGAAGATCAGGTCGTTGGAAACCATCGTCGCCAGCGCGGTGGAATCGACGATGGCCATCGCCGCCGCCGAACTGATCCCGCCCAGCAAGGCGGCAATCACTGCCCAGCGCTCACCCGCCGCTTCGGGCAGGCGCAGTACGAACAGATCGGGCGAGGCATCGGCCGGCAGCTCCACGAGACCCGCCAGCGCGATCGGCAGCACCAGCGCCGCCATCGCCGCGACATAGGCAGCCAGCCCGAAGCGTGCGCGCGGCAGATCGTCCACAGCCCTCGCCTCTGCCAGGCCCATGAAGAACTGGCGCGGCAGCACGATGATCGCCATGGCTGAAACCAAGGCGATCACGGCGAATTCCAATGTGAGGTGTGCGGGCGAAAAACGCTGCGACAAAACCTGCCATCCAGCATCGACGCGCGGCTGCGGCGCAGCCAGCAACACTTCCACCGCCACCCCGGCCACGATCAGCAGCGCCACCAGCTTGATGATCGATTCGAGCGCGACGGAAAACAGCATGCCCTCGTTGCGTCCGGCAATTTCGTAACGGCGCGCACCGAACAAGATCGCGAACAGCGCGAGCATGGCCGATGCAGCGATCATCGCCGGCGTGCTAACCGAACTATCGGAAACCACCGCGATCGCGCTGCCAATCGATCGCAACTGGAGCGCGACGTATGGCACGATGCCGCACAGTGCGATTACCGTGACGATCCGCGCAATGCCCGGATCATGACCAAACCGCGCAGCGATGAAATCCGAAATCGTCGTGGCCTTTTCAGCCTGCACCGCCGCCGCCATCCGCCGCAGAAATCCGGGACCGAGCAACAGGACGAGGCATGGCGCCACATAGATTGGAAGGTAATTCCAGCCATCGCGCACCACGCTGCCGACCGCACCATAAAACGTCCAGCTGGAACAATAGACGCCCAGCGCCAGCGTATAAGCGAAATGGCGCAACCGGGGCCGCGCGCGCGCTGCATCCGCACGCCGCTCCACCAAAGCAGCGACGACAAACAGCACTCCGATAAGGGCCAGCGCATAAAGCGCGGCCAGCCCAAGGCCCATTGCCCTCCCCCATTTCAGCCGCGCCCAGCGTAGCAAGGCGCGGGCAAGGCGCAATCACATCGAAGAATAAATGGGAGACCGAAAGATCGTAACACCCGGCGCGGTGCGATTTTTGTCGCATCCTCTCCCAAGACCGCGCCGGGCGAACGTCTTTGACGGTGGATGCCCACTATCCCTTTAGACAGCTGGAGTCAGCCCCCAATGCTGCACTCACCAATTTGGTGCAGCATTGATGCAAGCGCGCAACAACTCCGTCCATATGTTAACCAAATGTGGCCGTGCGGGTCGTGCTCGGCCCGACTTGTAATATTCGGTGGCAAAGCGACAAGACGCCATGCTTTCGTTCCACGTTGACGCAATGGTCACGCATGGTCCCGATTTTTCCGGAACCAAGGTCGGAGATGTCCAGACTGTCAGCAACGTGCAGGCCGGAACCCTGCCGCACATCTACGAGGCCTGGACCGAAGCCACCCTCACCCCATCGCTGGTCGCAAAGGCGGGATTGGTCGATCTCATGCAATACGTGCTCGATCCCGGCTGGGACGCCTCCGTCAAACCGGCACTCGTGGTCGGCATGCGCATAAGTCTGGCATGGCCTGCGGGATAGCGCGGACAACGCTTCAATCCCCACGCAAAATCGCGTATGGGCCGCTGCTTATGCCAGCCACCACGCCCCCCAAAACCTTCCATGTCAAAAGCTTCGGCTGCCAGATGAACGTCTATGATGGCGAGCGCATGGCCGAATTGCTGACCGCGAAAGGCATGACCTCCGCCAGCGAGCGCGAGGATGCCGACCTCGTCGTGCTCAACACCTGCCACATCCGCGAAAGGGCGACCGAAAAGGTTTATTCTGACATCGGCCGTCTTCGCCGCGATGACGGGACCACCCCGATCATTGCTGTCGCAGGCTGCGTGGCACAGGCAGAGGGTTCGGAAATCATGGCCCGCGCCCCATCGGTGCGCGTGGTCGTCGGCCCGCAAGCCTATCACCGCCTGCCTGAGATGGTCGCGCAGGCAGCCGCCGGCGGCCGCGTCACTGAAACCGACATGCCCGCCGAAGCCAAATTTGCTGCCCTGCCCAAGCGCCGCCGGTCCGGCCCCAGTGCGTTCCTCACCATTCAGGAAGGCTGCGACAAATTCTGCACCTATTGTGTGGTCCCCTACACCCGCGGCGCTGAAATCAGCCGTCCCTTTGCAGATCTGGTGGACGAGGCAAGGCTGCTGGTGGAAGGCGGCGCACGCGAAATCACCCTGCTGGGCCAGAACGTAAACGCATGGGCGGGCGAGGACGACAAGGGCCGCGCCACCGGGCTGGCCGGTCTGGCCGAAGAACTGGCAAAGCTCCCCGATCTCGCCCGCATCCGCTATACCACCAGCCACCCGGCCGACATGGACGACGCGCTGATCGCCGCGCATAGCAGCAATGAAAAGCTGATGCCGTTCCTTCACTTGCCGGTGCAAAGCGGCAACGACCGGGTGCTGAAGGCCATGAACCGCAGCCACACCGCCGAAGGCTACCTGCGCCTGCTCGATCGCGTGCGCGCCGGCCGGCCGGACATTGCGATCTCCGGCGATTTCATCGTGGGTTTTCCCGGCGAAACCGAGGCGGAATTCGAAGACACCCTGCGCATCATCGACGCGGTCGGATATGCGCAGGCGTTCAGCTTCAAATACTCGCCGCGCCCCGGCACCCCCGCCGCAACGATGGACGGGCAGGTTTGCGGCGAAGTGATGGACGAGCGGTTGCAGCGCCTGCAATCCGCACTCCACCGTCACAGTCAGGCCTTCAACCAGACCACCATCGGCCGGCGGTGCACCGTGCTGGTCGATCGCAAGGGTCGCCAGCCCGGCCAGATGCTCGGCAAATCGCCTTGGCTGCAATCGGTCTATTTCACCGGTGACGCGGCCATCGGCGATCTGGTCGAGGTCGACATGATCGAGGCATGGCCAAACTCGGTGGCGGGAAAGCTCGCCGCCTGAAGGCAGAGCCGGTGAGCAGCCTCGGCCACCCACCAGCTCGCGCGTTCAACAATCAGCCGTGGTGGTGGTGCCGCACATAGCGCGCGTGGTGCACAGCGGCACGGTGATGCTTGCGCAATTGGCGGCGCTCATGGCGCAGATCGCGGCGGTCATGATGGAGTTCTCGGCGCGCGTGGCGCAATTCGCGGCGATCGCGGTGCGCCTCACGGTAATCACCGGTGCGGCGATCGTGGCGCACTTCGGCGCGTTCCTGGCGGATATCGGCGCGGTCATGGCGAACTTCGGCCCGCTGATGCTGAACTTCGGCGCGGTGGTGGCGAACCTCGGCGGTCTGCGCCTGCGCCATGCCGGGGACGAGCGCGGCAGCAGCAAGCGCTGCCAGAAGATACGTTCGCATGGATCTTGGCTCCTTCAGGAAAATCCGCCTCGCGGCAGTGGTTCCGGATTGGCCCTTCAGCGCTGAACCCGTCCGGAATGGTCCCTTCACCAACCGGCTATCTGTGTCGCTGTTCCGTGACAAATCGGTCATGCGCGCCTCCGTTGGACGGCCAAATCGGTCGCACTGCAACATGGCTGTGCAAATCATCGGTCGCGCGCGCGATTTCGTCCGTGCTTGTCTTGCGCCTGACGCATCCCTCCCTAATCTCGGAAGTGACAGACGAAAGGAGCACGCATACCACCCGTATGGCCCGCAAATTTCCACGCGCCCATGAGGCGGCGCATCGCGATCCCAGCCACCGCAGCGAAAGCCAGGGCGGTAGCTCGACAGGGGCCTATCGCCCCGACCTGCATCGTCGCGCACGCGTGGAAGTGGAGTTCGACGAACAGACGGTGCTCGGCGCCTTGTTCGGACAATTCGATACAAACCTGGTCCTGATCGAGAACCGGCTGGGCGTCTATATCGCCGCGCGGGGCAACAAGGTGCAGATCGAAGGGCCGGAAGATTCAGTGGCTCGCGCACGTGATGTGCTCAAGGGCATGCACCAGCGCCTGCTCTCCGGCCTCGAAATCGATGGCGGCGCGGTCGAATCGCTCATCATGATGTCCAGCGAACCCACTCTGGAAGGCATCATCACCGGCGAGCCGCAGGGCACCCCGCCGATCATGATCCGCACGCGCAAGAAGACCATCGTTCCGCGCAGCGCCACCCAGATCGAATACATGAAGGCCCTCGTGCGCGACGACGTAATCTTCGCGCTCGGCCCCGCAGGCACCGGCAAGACCTACCTCGCCGTGGCGCAGGCGGTGGCGCAACTGATGAACGGCTCGGTCCAGCGCCTGATCCTCTCACGCCCCGCTGTCGAGGCCGGCGAACGGCTCGGCTTCCTGCCCGGCGACATGAAGGAAAAGGTCGATCCCTACCTGCGCCCGCTTTACGACGCGCTGTACGATTGCATGCCGCCCGAACAAGTGGAACGCCGCATCGCCAGCGCCGAAATCGAGATCGCGCCCATTGCCTTCATGCGGGGCCGCACGCTCGCCGATGCCTTTGTCATTCTCGATGAGGCGCAGAACACGACGCCGGCGCAGATGAAGATGTTCCTCACCCGTTTCGGCCAGAACAGCCGCATGGTCGTCTGCGGCGATCCCAAGCAGGTGGATCTGCCCGGCGGCACCGCCGCCAGCGGGCTCTACGATGCGGTGCAACGCCTCGAGGGCGTGGACGGCATCGGCACGGTGCGGTTCAACATCGCGGATGTTGTCCGCCACCCCATCGTTGGCCGCATCGTCGAAGCCTACGAAGGAAAGGACGCTTGAGCGCGCCCATCCTCGAACTCGATATCGATCCGGTGTGGGGCGACGCCACCGATTGGGAAGCACTGGCAAACAGCGCCGCCGAAGCAGCGGCCAAAGTTGCCCCAGAACTGGCGCACGAACACCTGCTGGTCAGCCTCGTGATGGCCGATGACGAGGAAGTTCACGCGCTGAACAAGCAATGGCGCGCCAAGGACAAGCCCACCAACGTCCTGTCATTTCCCATGCTCAGCCGCGACGAGGTTCTGGCAGCCGCGGCCAACAGCAACGCTCCCGGCATGCTGGGTGACCTCATCCTCGCGTATGGCGTCTGCATGAGCGAGGCAGCGGACAAGGGCATCTCCGCCGAAGCCCACGCCACGCACCTTGTGATCCACGGATTGCTCCATCTTGCCGGTCACGACCATGAAACAGGCGAGGCCGAAGCGGAGGAAATGGAAGCATTGGAGCGGAAGGCGCTTGCCTTGCTGGGCATCGCCGACCCATATGCGGACCGATCTTAAGACGGAGGCATGGGCCGGTGGCCGAAGGTAACGGGTCCGGCGGCGAAAGCCGTTCGGGCGAAGGGGACAGTAACCGCGCGCTGTGGCGCGCCATCAAGGCTTTCTTCAAAGGGCCGGACCACGACCTGTCGCTGCGCGCGCAGATCGAGGAAGCGATCGAGGAACATGAGGGCGAACCCGGCAACCACGATGGCCCGGATGGTGATCTCGTTCCCATCGAGCGCCAGATGCTCAAGAACCTGCTCCATTTCAGCGATAATGACGCGGACGACATCGCCATCCCACGCGGCGAAATCGTGGCCGTTCCGGCCGCCGCCACGTTCGAGGAACTGGTCGCAGCCTTCGCCGAGCACGGCCACAGCCGAATGCCGGTCTATGGCGATTCGCTGGATGAAGTCGTCGGCATGGTCCACATCAAGGATATGTTCCCGATCGTCGCCGGCATGGCGCTGTCAGGCACGCCAGCGCCCAAGGACTGGACCTCGCTGATGCGCCAGCCCCTGTTCGTGCCGCAGGCACGCGGCGCGCTCGATGTGCTGGCCGATATGCGCGCAAGCCGCATCCATCTCGCCGTGGTGATCGACGAATATTCGGGCACCGATGGCATCATCACCATCGAGGATCTGGTCGAGGAAATCGTCGGCGAGATCGAGGACGAGCATGATGACGCCCCGGAAGTACTGATCCACCAACTCGATCCCCACACCTGGGACGCAGACGCACGAATCGAACTCGACGATGTGGGGGAAACGGTCGACCCGCGGCTTGCCATCGTCGACGAAGATGTCGATACGCTCGGCGGCCTCGCCGTCGTGCTGGCGGGCGAAGTTCCGCCCATCGGCCGCGTTCTCGAACATGAAAGCGGCTGGCGCATCGAAGTGACCGGCGGCGACGAGCGCCGGCTGACGCGGCTGCGTCTCCACGCACCGCAAGCCCCCGCCGAAGACGAAGAGTGACCCGATGATCCGCCGCCTGCCTCCACTGCGCTCACTCGAAGCGTTCATCCGCGTCGTACGGGCAGGATCGGCCAAGACGGCGGCGGCCGAACTCGCGCTCAGCCCCTCGGCCCTGTCACGTCGTTTGGGCGCGCTCGAAGAGTTCGTCGGACGCCCGCTGTTCGAACGAAAGCACCAGGCGCTCAAACTCACCGAGGAAGGCCAGTCGCTCTACGAAGCGGTCGCGCCGCTGATGGATGAAATGACCGACCGCATCGACCGGCTGGTCGATACCGGCAAGGTCATGCGCCTGCGCCTCGGCGTTCTCCCACTCTTCGGCAGCCAGCGCCTTTTCCCGCGGCTCGGCGAACTGCGCAAGCTTCACCCGCAACTGCACATCGACATCGACAGCAGCCATGCCGCCGAAACCAAACTTGGCGACACGATCGACGCCGCAATCATCCTGTCGGAAGGGCCGGAAGGCACGCTCTATTCCGTCCGCCTTGATCATAATCGGGTCTATGCCATCGCGTCGAAGGAGCTGGCCGCCGATCTGGGCGACCGTCCCGACATCGCCAAGTTATCGCGTCAGACTTTCCTGATCCACAACGACCTGCCGATGAGTTTCGAGGCCTGGAAGCGCACACTTCACCTCGATGGTCTTGAACCCGCAGCCATAGACCACTTCGATTCCGGCCAGCTGATTCTCGAGGCGGCGGCGCAGGGTCTTGGTATAGCGATCATGCATGATGATCATTATGTGCGGAGTCATGATGCACGCTTGGCGCGTGTTTACGACATTGAGGTGGACAGTCCTTATTCGTACTGGTTTGTGTGCCGGGCGCGAGCTTTGCA
>DAICYJ010000207.1 GCA_027311705.1 Novosphingobium sp.
GACGCGATCGTCGATCTGTTTCTGTCGAAGGACCCTGAGGCGCGCATTGCCTGCGAAACGCTGACGACCACGCAGCTCGTCGTGCTTGCGGGTGAAATTCGCGGCAAGGGCATCATGGACGAAGCAGGCAACTGGGCACCCGGCGTGCCTGAAGAGGTCGAAGCGACCGTCCGCGCGACCGTGAAGCGCATCGGTTATGAGCAGGACGGTTTCCACTGGCAGACGCTGCGCTTCGAAAACAATCTGCACCCGCAATCGGCGCATATCGCGCAGGGCGTGGACGCGAGCGGCAACAAGGATGAAGGCGCTGGCGATCAGGGCATCATGTTCGGCTATGCGGCCGACGACACGCCCGATCTGATGCCCGCGACGCTTTATTACAGCCACAAGATCCTCGAAAAAATGGCGGCCGACCGCCATTCGAAGGTCGCCCCCTTCCTTGAGCCCGACGCCAAGAGCCAGGTCACACTGCGCTATGAGGGCAGCAAGCCTGTCGCGTGCACCGCGATTGTGGTCTCGACCCAGCATGCCAAGGGCTATGATCAGGGCGAGAAGGAAGCTGAACTCCACGCTTATGTGAAGTCGGTCGTCGCCAGCGTGATCCCGGCCGAGCTGCTTTCGGACGAGACCGTCTATCACATCAACCCCACCGGCAGTTTCGAAATCGGCGGGCCGGACGGCGACGCCGGGCTTACCGGTCGCAAGATCATCGTCGACACCTATGGCGGTGCATCGCCCCATGGCGGCGGCGCGTTCAGCGGCAAGGACCCGACCAAGGTCGATCGCTCGGCCGCGTACATCACCCGTTATCTGGCGAAGAACATCGTCGCCGCCGGGCTCGCCCAGCGCTGCACGATCCAGCTCGCCTATGCGATCGGCGTCAGCAAGCCGCTGTCGCTCTATGTCGATACGCATGGCACCGGCACCGTCGGCGATGACAAGATCGAAGAGGCGATCATGTCGATCGAAAAGCTCGGCGGCCTTACCCCGCGCGGCATCCGCACCCACCTCGCGCTCAACAAGCCGATCTATCAGAAAACAGCCGCCTATGGCCATTTCGGCCGCCAGCCCGAGGGGGATTTCTTCCCCTGGGAGCGCACCGACCTGGTCGACGACCTGAAGGCAGCGCTGGCGTAAATCACGCACTGCGCTGAACGATGGCGGGGGCGGTAGCGTGCAGCTATCGCCCCTTTTTTATGAGCGATCCCACCACCATTCGCCGCCTCTACGGCCGCCGCGCCGGGCACAAATTGCGGCAGGGCCAGGCCGCGCTGATCGAGGAATTGCTGCCGCAAATCTCGGTACCCGAAACCGGGCCGATCGATGCGATGGCGCTGTTCGGGGATGATCGGCCGCTTGAGGTGGAGATCGGTTTCGGGTCCGGTGAGCATCTCGCAGGGCAAGCGGCGATGCGGCCGGGCAGCGGGTTCATCGGCTGCGAGCCCTTCCTGAACGGCGTAGTCGGTGCACTCGCGCATGTCCGCGACGGGGGGCTGGACAATGTGCGGCTCCACATGGGCGATGCGCTGGAGGTGATCGAGCGGCTACCCGATGCCTCGCTTGAGCGCGTCTATCTGCTCCACCCCGATCCGTGGCGAAAAGCGCGCCATGCCAAGCGCCGGATGGTGAACCACGGCCCGCTCGACCTGATCCACGCCAAGCTGAAACCCGGCGGCGAGTTTCGGCTCGGCACTGATGATCCCACCTATTGCCGCTGGTCGATGATGCTCATGAACGCGCGCCGTGACTTCGACTGGCAGGCGGCAAGCGCCAGTGATTTCCTTACCCGCCCCGCCGACTGGCCCGAAACCCGCTATGAACGCAAAGCCCGGACCAAGGGGCATGAGGTGTGGTACTTTCGCTATCTGCGGGTCTAACCCAGCGCCCGCAACGCCAGCGCGATTGCCCCCAGCGGCCCGGCATCCGCGCCCAATATAGCCAGCGCGATCCGGGCTTCAGGCGCCATGCCCGTAGCGGGCAGATATCGGCCAAGGCGACGCGCCACCACCGCGCGCACCGCGGGAAGCAAGGATGGCCGCCCGAGGACCACGCTGCCGCCCAGCGCAATCCGTTCAGGCGCGAAGCTGACCAGCATGTTGGCGAAGAAATCGCCCAGTTCCTGCGCGACATTGGCCCAGACCGGATGATCATCGGCAATGTCCGCGCCCCTCAGCCCGGTGCGCGCGGCAAGCGCCGGTCCGGCGACCAGCCCCTCGATGCAATCGCCGTGAAACGGGCAGACCCCGGCAAACGCATCGCCCGCCACGCGCGGCACCCGCACATGACCGATTTCGGGATGGAGAAAACCGTGCAGCGGCTGCCCGTCCACAACGATGCCGCCGCCAACGCCTGTGCCGATCGTCACATAGGCATGGATGCGGCACCCGGCTGAACCGCCCCAAAGCCCCTCGGCCAGAGCCGCCGCACTGACGTCGGTGTCGATCGCCAGCGGCACGTCGATCGCCCGCCGCACGCTGCCGAGCACATCGAACCCCGCCCAGCCCGGCTTTGGCGTGTCGAGGATCTGCCCATAGGTCGACGCGTGCGGATCAAGCGCCACGGGGCCGAAACTGGCGATGCCGATCGCGGCCAGCCGCGCCTGCGTGTGCCAGCCACTGATCACCGCCACCACCGCTGCCAGCGTCGCCGCCGGATCGGCGGTGGTCGGGAAGGATTCGCGCGCGACAATGGTGTGGCCGCGCGCCAGCACCGCGATCGCCTTGGTCCCGCCAAGCTCGATTCCTGCCAGCAGCGGTGATTGATCCTCCATCCCCGACCCCTATCGATTATCAAGTTGTGACCGCACCGATGCCAGCCCCAGCCGCGTTGCGCGATAGGGGCCACCGCCCTGGCTCGCGATCAAGCCACGACGCCGAAGCCGCTGGAACAGTGACAGGGTGCAATCGGTAAGCACGTATCCTTCGCGGGTAAAGCAATCGACCGCGTTGATCCGGCCTTGTTCGTCGCGGCGGTGAACAATGCGCCCGCCCTGCGCCAGCGCGTGCAGCACGCGCTGTTCGTATTTTGAGATGTTCATGGGAAATGTCAGCCCCAGACATGGGGTTAGCGCCCGCACGCCAAGACCCGCCCGCATGGGGCGGCGGCAATGCACGATGCTGGGCTGCGGGGCGATGCCCGGGCCAGCAATCAGCGGGCGACAATTCCTAACATGACCACTCCGAGGTAACGGCTAATTGCTATCGCCAAACTGGCATGATCGTCAACCGGGGCAGGTTCAGCCGCTATGGCCACTGCGTGCCCAACGCCCTTTCAGCATCCGCCCCAGCATCGCGGGCAAGCCCGGCCGCACCAGCAACCAGTCGCGGATCGCGGGGCCCTGGGTCGCGCCGATCACGCGCTTGTACCCGCTATCCCCCGCCCCCCAATCGACCTGGGTGATGCCCCGCGCCATCGCTTCGACGAGGTTACGGTAATAGAGCAATTTGCCCGGCGAGTGCTTGGCAAAGGCGGGATCATAGCTGTTGGCGACCGCATATTTCAGCGCCCCGGCATCGATATCGAACGAGAAGGCGGCAGGCACACCATCCACGGTGAGCAAAGCCGCGTGCATCATGCCAGCGAGCACCGGATCATCGGCCAGAGCGCGCCAGAACGCGCCATGCCCGGTCGCGGTGAACTTGGCATCATGGCCGTCGGTGCGCGCCGCGATCCAGCTTTTTTCCTCGATCGAGGCGAGCGCATCAAACCCACTCGCCTTCAGCGCTGCGCCGTCAAAGAACCGCCAGTCGAGCGCGCCATGGTCGCCAAGATGCTTTTCGTGGAAGCGATTCTTCCGGAGCGTCGAATTGCGCGGCCAGCCATTTGCGGCTTCGGCGGCCATATCGAGCAGGAAACTGTCCGCCACAAACCGGTCGAGCACGGCCCAGCCCTGCGCGCGTGCTGCGGTGATCAGCGCGGTGGCAGCAGGATCGCCATCATAGACCGGGCCAATCCGCAGCGCGTTGATCTGTCGCGCCAGCGCCGCGACCAGCACCGCGAATGCATCGGCGGGAGTATCCGTCGCCGTCGGAAAGCTGCGGAACGGCCAATAGCCCCCCGGCACCGCCGCCAGACCCGCCCAACGCGGCCCCAGTGCGACCATCGGCAACGCGATGATCGGTACCCGGTCCGCCTCGATCACAATCGTTCGGGCCTGGCCGCCATAGGCCGACAGCGCCGCCGCAAACCAGTGGTAGCGCAGAAACCGATGACTTTCGGGCGCGGCCACCGCGACGCTGTCGATCGCAGCCGACAGCCCGTCGCCCACCTGCGCAACCATCGCTGGCGGCAGGCGCGCGAAATCGGCAAGCAGCATCGGCTTCGTCATGCAGCAATTTTACAGCAACAGTCGTTACCAACCCGTTGGCGCTTGACGATTTGGCCGATGCCCTATCAGGTAACGCCATGTCCGTCATGCCCGCCGTTTCGACCATCGCCCAGGCGATCCAGCTTTCCATCGCGCCGGTGTTCCTGCTCGCGGGAATCGGCGCAGTGCTGAACGTGATCGCCGGTCGCCTTGCCCGGGTGATTGATCGGTCGCGCACGCTAGAGAAGCTTCACCCGAGCAGCAGCGGCCCCGAGCACGATCGCCATGTCTGGGAACTGCGCCAGCTCGATCGGCGCATGTCGATGATCAACGCGGCGCTTTTCCTGTGCGTCAGCAGCGCGGTGGCGATCTGCTCCGTCGTAGCGCTGCTGTTTGTGGCCGAGCTCACCAACTGGAAGATCGGCACCATCGTCGCGCTCACCTTCATTCTGGCAACAATTCTACTCGTGGCCGGGCTTATAACGTTCATGATCGAGGTGCGGCTGTCCCTCCGCGCGACGCGAGTGCGGGTGGAGCTGCTCGAGAAGGACTGACTCTAAAGTTTGGTGACTTCGGCACGACCCCGTTCGCCCTCAGCCCTTCGACTGCCTGCAAGGCAGGCGCTCAGGATAAACTTCGGCCCTTGGGCCGAAGTCGAAGGGCATGCGCAGCGCGTGGGCTTCGACTTCGCTCAGCCCTAACGGAAGATGGTAAGCGGTTAATCGAACCCTCTCCTACCGCACCCCATCCATCCCCGGCCCGACATCCGCCGTCGGCAGATAGCGTGGCGCGACGCGCGCCTTGCTTGCCTGTTCGTAAACATAACCCGCGCCGAGCAGCGTGCCCTCGCTATACGCTGTACCGATGAACGACAGCCCGACCGGCAGCCCACGCACCAGCCCCATCGGCACGGTCAGGTTGGGATACCCCGACACGGCGGGCAGCTCGCTTGATGAGGGGCCGTTATACTGGTCGCCATAGACGCCGTCGATCAACCAGCCGGGGCCGTAGCTCGGTTC
>DAICYJ010000210.1 GCA_027311705.1 Novosphingobium sp.
GGAAATGACGGGGCCCCGCGGCCCCGCTGGATCAGCGCTTCGGCAGCTTGAAGGCCCAGAACGAGCCGCCCTGGCTGACCTGCTTGGTCAGCTCGGCCATGTCGCCGCCCCACAGCGGCACCGCGCCGCCCCAGCCGGACATGACGGCGATGAATTGCTCGCCATCCTGTTCCCACGTGATGGGTGAACCGACCACGCCCGAACCGGTCTGGAACTTCCACAGTTCCTTGCCCGTCTTGGCATCGAAGGCCTTCAGGTAACCTTCGGGCGTGCCGGTGAACACGAGGTTGCCACCGGTGGTGAGGACACCGCCCCACAGCGGGGCCTTGTTCTTGTATTCCCAAATGATCTTGCCGGTTTTGGGGTCCATCGCGCGCAGCGCGCCGATGTGGTCTTCGGCAATCGGCTTGATCGTGAAGCCCGCGCCCAGATAGGCCGCGCCCTTTTTATAGGCGATGGGTTCGTTCCAGATATCCATGCCCCAGTCGTTCGACGGGATGTAGAACAGGCCGGTATCCTTGCTGAAGGCCATCGGCATCCAGTTCTTGCCGCCAAGGAAGCTGGGCGACGAGAACACGGTGCTGCCCTTTTCGGTGCCTTGCGCCGCGCCGGGGCGGCCGGCCTCGATATAGTTGGGGCGGCCGTTCTTGTTGAAGCCACCAGCCCATGTGGTCTGCATCACGAACTTCGAAGCGCTGATGAACTTGCCATTGGTGCGATCGAGCACAAAGAAATAGCCGTTGCGATCGGCCTTTGCGCCCAGCTTCATCGGCTTGCCACCAATAGTGGCATCGAACGGGATAAACTCGTTCACGCCGTCGAAATCCCAGCCATCGTGCGGCGTGGTTTGATAGTGCCACTTGATTACGCCCGTGTCGGGATCGATGGCGAGCGTGGAGGCGGTGTAGAGGTTGTCGCCCTTGCGCAAGTGGCTGTTCCACGGCGCGGGGTTACCGGTGCCGAAGAAGATCAGGTTGGTTTCGGGATCGTAGGTGCCGCCGAGCCATGTCGCGCCGCCGCCGGTCTTCCACTGGTCGCCTTCCCAGCTGGCATTGAGCTTGCCGGTCATGCCGTTATCCTTGCCGCGCAAGGTGCCCATGTTGCCTTCGATCACCGGGCGGTGCCAGATCAGCTCGCCGGTGTTGACGTCACGCGCCTCGACCGCGCCCACGATGCCGAATTCACCGCCCGAATTGCCGGTGATGACCATGCCCTTGACGATCAGCGGAGCGGCGGTGGCGGAATAGCCGGCCTGGTAATCGGCGATCTGCTTGTTCCACACGACTTTGCCGGTGTTGCGATTGAGCGCGACGATGCGGGCATCGAGTGTGGCGAAGATGATCTTGTCACCGTGGATGGCGGCACCGCGGTTGACCACGTCGCAGCAGGGCATGATGCCATCGGGCAGGCGTGCCTCGTACTTCCACTTCTGCTCGCCGGTGCGCGCATCGAAGGCATAAAGCCGCGAATAGCTGCCGGTGACGTAGATGGTGCCGTCGTAGACGAGCGGCTGCGATTCCTGGCCGCGCTGCTTTTCGCCGCCCAGCGATGCGGCGAAGGCGGGCACGAGCTTGGCCACGTTGCCATCGTTGACCTTGGCCAGCGGGCTGAAACGCTGGCCTTGCGGGCCGAGGCCGTAAGTCAGCACGTCGCCGGTGGAGGCGGCATCTCCGACGAGATCGGCGTCGCTGGGCCCGGTAGCGTCGGCCGCCGAAAGCGGCGCGTGAGCCATCAACAAGGCGCTGACGGCGACCCCTGCCATCGAACGCGTGAACCGTCCTTTCATCATCACTCTCCCCGTTTGAAGGGCGCATCGCGCGCCTCGATATTGAGCCTATTGGGTGGGCGACCCGGAACAATTGGACCTTGGGTCGGCCCGCGCGCCGGTGCAGCAAATTCAGGCGGCGAGTGCGGCCTGATAGACGACGCCATAGCGGTCGAAGATCGCCTTCATTTCTCCCGACGCAGACATTGTGCCAAGAATGGTTTCGATCGCATCGCCCAGATTGCGGCTGTTTTCCTTGACCGCCATGCCGATATCCCAGCCCGGCGATGAAAAGGCCGGCAGCTGGATCTTGCGGCGGACGATGTTTGTTGCGCCCGTCTGGTGCAGCATTTCCTCGATCTGCGCGCGGCTGGCGAGGACGGCATCGGCCTTGCCATCGACGACCGCCTGCACCGCTTCCGATCCGGTGGGGAAGTGGACGACGTCTTTGGCCAAGATGCCGCCGAAGGTGCCGGTCAGGTAGAAATCCGGGATGGAATCGAGCTCGGCGGCCAAGCGCTTGCCTCGGTATTGCGCGGGCGGTGCGTCGACATCGAGCGCACCCTTGGCGCAGGCGAATTGGAAGGCTTCGCGGTAGTAGGGCGCGATGATCGCGACCTGATCGTTGCGCGATGCGAATACGCGGTCGAACGGCACGTGCAGCATCACGTCTGCGGGCTGGAAGCCGAGCAGCCCGCCCCTCCACACGCCATTGCGCAGATCGTCGTCGACGCTTTCATCGGCGAGCAGTTCGGCCAGATCGGCCCGCACGCCGAGCGCCTTGGCCAGCGCCGTGCCGATATCGGCATCGATGCCCACCACTTTGCCATCCTGCCGCCACGACCAGGGCCGGTTGTCCTTGTACAGTGCGACCCGAAGGACTCCGAGGGCCTTGACCCTGGCAAGCGGCGCGCCCGAAGCGGTGCTGGGCAGAAGACCCAGCGCGGCTACAGCAGCAGCGACGCCAGTCAGAAACGTGCGACGATGCAGCATCGGTTTACTCCTGATGCTTGGTTTCGAGCCAAGCCCGGATCGCCCAGCCGGCCTTCTGGCCCAGCACTTCGCCCATCGGTGGCATGTAGACCTTGCCGTCGTGGCTCGACCCATGCTGAAAGCGCTCGATATACCATTCGTCACCGGTGTCACCGACTTCGAGATAGCGCAGATCGGGCGCGATCCCGCCGCTTTCCGCCTCAAGCCCATGGCAGCGCGCGCAGTTCTGGCCATACGCGGATTCGCCGATCTTGGCGGCGGCCGCATTGCCGCGATAGGGGTTCTGCTTCAGCCAGGCCTCGCCGATTTCGGGAAGCGTGGTGGTATCGACGGCCTGCGGAGTGACGTTGCCGTGCGCGAGGACGGACGATGTGATCGACGCTCCTGCCACGAATGCTGCGCATAGCAGCGCGAGCTTACCTTGGTTTCTCATCCCGGACCTCGTTTCGTATTTTGTTGAGGTACTTGTAGGCGAGCGCCGTGTCCTGCCCCATTGGCCATTGGTACTATGCCGCCGCGCGCCGCAGGGGCATAGGATGGCGGGGATGAAAACGATTTTCGCCCTGATGGCCGCCGCTTCCGCCTTTGCAGCATGCACGGCGAACGCGGAAACCCTGTACGTTTCGAACGAGCGCGGGAACACCGTGACCGTGATCGATACCGCGACGATGAAGCCCGTGGCGACATGGCCCGTGGGCGGCCGGCCGCGCGGCATCGCAGTTTCGCGCGACGGCAAGTATGTGTTCGTGTGCGCAAGCAACGATCACGCCGTACAGATGATCGAGCGCGCGACGGGCAAGGTCGTGGCCAACCTGCCTTCGGGCGAGGATCCTGAGCAGTTCTTCCCATCGCGCGACGGCAAGCTCCTGTTCGTGGCAAACGAGGACAATGCCGCGCTGACGGTAATCGATATTGAGAGCCGCTCGGTCTCCTTCCAGGTCGATGTCGGCAAGGAGCCGGAGGGGGTGACCGAAAGTCCCGACGGCAAATGGATCGTCGTCGCTTCGGAAGACGAAAACGAGATCGCCTGGATCGATACAGCGGCCCGCACCGTTACCGCGCAGATGCCCACCGACCTGCGGCCGCGCCATGTGGAGTTCACGGCCGACGGACGGCAACTGTGGATCGCAGCCGAAGTGGGCGGCACCGTGCAGATCGCCGATACTGCAACGAGCACGATCATCGAGACCATCCGCTTCGCCCCGCCCGGCGTGAAGGAGTATCAGGTGCTGCCCTGCGGCATCCGCTTTACGCCCGATGGCAAGACCGCCGTGGTCGCGCTGGGCCGGGGCAACGTGGTCGCGCTGGTCGACGTGGCGACGCGCAAGATCAGGGGCTATGTGCCCGTGGGCAAGCGCGCGTGGCATCTGGCGATCAGTGCAGACGGCACCCGCGCCTATACCGCCAACGGCCTTTCAGACGATGTGACGGTGATCGACATCGCCGCGCAAAAGGTGCTTGCCACGATTCCTGCAGGAACCGGGCCCTGGGGTGCGGCCATCGCGCCCTGAACGATACCTTCGCCCGACCCAAACTCCGACCCAAGGTATGAAGACCTAAGTTCAATTTCGGCCAGCCCGCTGCCGCAGCATCCTTCGCCCACCGGGTTAACCGGCACGAGATAACGGGGAGGATTTTATGAAGAAGCGGTTGCTCCTGCAGGGCGCGGCGATGGCGCTGACCCTTGCGCTGAGCGCGACGCCGGCATTGGCCGGATCAAACGTGGAACTGCTCAAGCGGCTCCACGAAAAAGGCATCCTGACCGACGAGGAATACCAGGCCCTTGCCCGCGAAGAGGCCACCCCCACCCCCGCAACAACGTCCGCCGCGCCGATGGACAGCGCCGCTGCCAGCCTCGACGACAAGCGCATCGTGCGGATGAGCGACAGCGGCATCGGCCTTGAAGTGGGCGGTGTCACCGTGAAGCTCTCAGGCTCGATCAACGGTTTCTACGTCCATGACAACGGGCAGGCCCCCGGACCG
>DAICYJ010000215.1 GCA_027311705.1 Novosphingobium sp.
GACGCCGCCGTAACCCAGGCTGCCGCATCCGCAGGCGTCGATCCCGCCGCCGCCCGCTTCGCCTTCGAAGGCAAGGCTATGACCATGATCGCCGCATGGATCGCCGCCATCGACCGCGACATGGCCGCCGCGCTCCCCGCCGAACGCGTCGGCAACCTGCCGATCCGCGAACGCATCCGCACGCTCGTCCAGTTCCGCCTCGATGCTCTGCTGGGCCGCGAGGAAGCGCTGCGCCGCGCGCTGATCGAAATGGCCAAGCCGCGCAATGTCGCCGCGGCGCTCAAGCTCGGCTGGCACAGCGCCGATGTCATGTGGCGGCTCGCGGGCGATACCGCCACCGACTACAACCACTACACCAAGCGCGCCACGCTCGGCACGATCTACGCCGCCACCCTGTCCGTTTTCGCCGACGATCGCAGCGAAGGCCACGCCCAAACCCGCGCTTTCCTCAGCCGCCGCATCGACGATGTGATGCGCTTCGAAAAGGCCAAGGCCCGCGTGCTGAAACCCCACGACGAGATGTTCAGCCCGGTCCGCCTCCTTGGCCGCCTGCGCTATCCCGCGAAATAGCCCGACCACGCGGCCACCGTCGCAAGAATTTGATTCAAATCAACTATTGCGAATGACTTGCAATTAACCTGCCCCTATGGCAGCGCAATTCCCGTGACACTCGATGAACTCCCGCTCGGCACCCCCGCCCGGATCATGTCCGTGGATTGGGACGCGCTCGTCCCCGAAGAGGCGCAGCGCCTGCGCGCACTCGGCATCGACGAAGGCGCGCGGGTTTCACTCGCCTATCGCGGGGTGTTCCTCACCCGCGATCCGCTGGCGGTGGAAATCGGACGGATGACCGTCGCCCTGCGCCGCGCCCACGCCCGCGCGATGACCGTTAACCGCGTCGAAGAATCCATCCCCGCATGAGCGACCCGGCATGAGCAGGCAAGCCTGCACCGCCGCGCTGGTCGGCAATCCCAATGCCGGCAAAAGCGCGCTGTTCAATGCGCTCACCGGCGCGCGCCAGAAGATCGCCAATTATCCGGGCGTCACCGTGGAGCGCAAGGCAGGCCGCATGGTCCTGCCCAGCGGCGAACCCGTCGAACTGGTCGATCTGCCCGGTTCCTACGGCCTCAACGCCACCAGTCCCGACGAGGAGGTGACCCGGAAGGTCATCATGGGCGAACAACCGGGTCAGGCAAAACCCGATGTCATCGTCATCGTGCTCGATGCCTCCAATCTCGAACAACACCTCGTCCTCGCGCAGGAAATTCTCGAACTCGGCCGGCCCACAGTCGTCGCGCTCAACATGGTCGATCTGGCCGAGCGCGATGGGCTGATTCTCGATCCCGCCGCCCTCCAGTCCGCGCTGGGCGTGCCGGTGATCCCCACCGTCGCCGTGCGCCGCCGCGGTCTTGTGGAACTGGCCGCCGCCGTCGCCGCCGCGCGCGATGCCGTGTCGGATACCGGCCCCGTCGCGCGGCCCCACGTCACCCTGCCCGAACGGCGGATGCTGGCGCATGAAATCGCCGCCGGCGCGATCCTGTCCGAAACCCGCAAGCACCGCCTCCACGCCCGGATCGATCAGTTGCTGCTGCACCCGTGGCTCGGCCCGCCGATCCTGTTCGCGCTGCTGTTCGTCGTTTTCCAGGCCGTGTTCACATGGGCCACGCCTTTCCAGGATGCACTCGATGGCCTCGCCACCGGCCTCGGCGATTTCGTCCGCAACGCCCTGCCGCCTTCGCTCGTGCGCGATTTCCTCACTGATGGCGTCATTGCCGGCGTCGGCTCGGTCATCGTGTTCCTGCCGCAGATTCTCATCCTGTTCTTCTTCATCCTCACGATGGAGGCGACCGGCTACATGGCCCGCGCCGCCTTCCTGATGGACCGGCTGATGGCGGGCGTGGGCCTTTCGGGCCGCAGTTTCATCCCGCTGCTGTCCAGCTTCGCCTGCGCGGTGCCGGGCATCATGTCCACGCGCAGCATCACCGATCCCAAGGACCGGCTGACCACGATCCTCGTCGCCCCGTTGATGACCTGTTCGGCCCGCCTGCCGGTCTACGCGGTGATCATCGGCGCCTTCATCCCCAACCGACAGGTCGGCATCGTCGGCTTACAAGGCCTCGTCCTGTTCACGCTCTACGTTGTCGGTGTTGTCGGCGCGATGGCCGTCGCCCTCGTGATGCGCCGCTCGATCACCAAGGGCGCGGCATCGGGCTTCATCATGGAGCTGCCCAAATACCAGCTGCCCACGGTGAAGGATCTCGCGCTCGGCCTGTTCCAGCGCGCTTGGATCTTCCTGCGCCGCGCCGGCACGATGATCTTCACGGTCACCGTCGTCCTGTGGCTGCTCCTGAACTTCCCCCGCGCAGAAGCCGGCAAGGATCAGGTCGATGCCTCCATCGCCGGCCACATCGCCAACGGCCTTGCCGTCGTCGTAGAACCCATTGGCTTCAACCGCGATATCGCGCTGGCGCTGATCCCCGCAATGGCCGCCCGCGAAGTCGCCGTGAGTTCGCTCGCCACCACCTATGCCGTCAGCGCGGGCGACGACGACCAGACTGCCCGCGCGCTGGGCGACCAGCTCAAGGGCAAGTGGAGCCTCGCCACCGCGCTCGCCTTCCTCGCGTGGTTCGTCTTCGCCCCGCAATGCATGTCGACCATCGCCGTCACCCGGCGCGAAACCAACGGCTGGAAATGGCCCAGCTTCATGCTCGCCTACCTGTTCGTGCTCGCCTATGTTTTCGCGGGCGCGACGTACTGGATCGCGGTGGCAGCCGGCCTCGGCTGAACGCGCCAGTTGTGGATGATACCGCGGCAGGACTCGCCGTCAGGTCGCCCATTGGCTAACCAGCATCCCACATTCCAAGGGACAGCGATTCGATGGCAGGCAGCGTCAACAAGGTCATTATCGTCGGCAATCTCGGCGCGGACCCCGAAGTAAAGAGCTTCCAGAACGGCGGCCGCATCGCCAACCTGCGCATCGCCACCAGCGAAAACTGGAAGGACAAGGCCACCGGCGAACGCAAGGAGCGCACCGAATGGCACTCCGTCGTCCTCCAGTCGGACGGCCTCGTCGGCGTGGCCGAACGCTTCCTGAAAAAGGGCAGCAAGGTCTACATCGAAGGCCAGCTGCGCACCCGCAAGTGGCAGGATGCATCGGGTAACGATCGCTACACCACCGAAGTATCGGTCGGCATGAACGGCAACCTCACCATGCTCGATGGCCCGCAAGGCGGCGGCGGAGCAGGTGGCGGCGGTGGCCAGCGTTCAGGCGGCTGGGAAGGCGGCAATTCGGGCGGCGGTTCCGGTGGCGGGCGCAGCGGCGGAGGTTCATCAGGCGGCGGCTGGGGCCAGACCGGCGGCGGCGGTGCTCCCGCAGGCGGCGGCTTCGGCGGCGACGACCTCGACGACGACATTCCGTTCTAAGTTCCTCCCCCAACCGGGGAGGGGGACCATCCGCAAGATGGTGGAGGGGCACCCTCAGGCGAAACGCTAGGTGCCCCGCGTATCCCCATACAAATGAATATGCAGCCGGTCGGTAAAGCGCCAACCGGCCTTTAAGGCCGCGTCAGCCAACCATCTCGACCGCTGCCGCAAAGTCCCGCTGTCGGTGCCCTCCGGCATCACGAACAGCCGCTCGCCGGCAATCCCGAACCGCGCGGCCAGTTCGGCAATCTCATCCAGATCCCCCGGCGTCGCCACCACGAACTTGAAAAACGCCCGCCCATCGCGCGCCCACTCGGCCAGCCGCTCCGGCACCAAAGCCAGCTCCGCCGGATTGCCCGAATGCGCCAGCTTGGGGCTCACGTTATACTGATCCACCAACCCATCGACCGCCGTCACCGGCGCGACCGATCCATTGGTCTCGATCTCCACATGCAACCCAGGCCGCGCTTCCTGCAGCAAGCCCAGCAACCGCCCCAACGCTGCACCTTGCAGCAAAGGCTCACCCCCCGTCACCACCAGCCGGTCTTCGGGAAATGCCAGGATCATCGCCGCCACATCGGCCTCGTCCAGTACAACCTGATTGGCCGACCGCTCGAACGCCAGATCATCCCGATGTGGCCGGTTATCGCCCGTAAACCGCCAAGTATAAGCCGTATCGCACCACCGGCACGCCAGATTGCACCGCGACAGCCGCACAAAGATCGAAGGCCGCCCAATGGATGGCCCCTCCCCCTGCAACGAAGCAAAAATCTCCGCCTCACCGGGCGTCGTCGTGGCAAGCGTCAGCGACACCCGGCGACACCCTTCGACAAGCTCAGGGTGAGCGGGAAGGAAAACAATCCCAAAACCCGCTCATGCTGAGCTTGTCGAAGCACCAGCACCAGCCTCACCCCAACCGCACCAGCGCCGCCGCCAGCCGCTCGGCCTCGGCGGAATGATGCGCAAAATCCGCCCGCGCCTTTTCAATGGCTTCGGGCTTGGCCTTCTCGACAAACGCCGCGTTGGAAAGTCGCCCACCCAGCGCCTTCGCTTCCTTCTGCGAACTCGCCAGCGCCTTCTCCAGCCGCGCCTTTTCCGCCGCGATGTCGATCACGCCTTCCAGCGGCACGATCAGGTTCGCGTCCCCAACGCCCACCTGCATCGCCGCCCCAGCCGGAGCCGGCTCAAAGCGAATGGCCGACAATCGCGCCAGCCGGTCAATCGCGCCGCTGTTCGCCGCAATGATCGCCGCCGTCGCCGCGCTCGGCTCAGGCAGGAAAGCCTCCAGCTTCGCGCCGGGCGAAATCCCCAGCTCGTTCTTGGCCCCACGCAAAGCCGAAACCAGCCCGATCAGCCACTCGACCTCGCGCTTGGCCTCCACATCGACAACCACATCCGGCACCGGCCACGCGGCGACGATCAGGTCGCTCTCGCGCTCGCCAAGGGCGTGCCACAACTCCTCGGTCACGAACGGCATGAAGGGGTGCAGCATCACCAGAATCTGGTCGAGCACCCATCCGGCGACCGCCTTCGTCTCCTCATCGAAATTGCCCTTCACCAGTTCGATGTACCAGTCGCAGAACTGGTCCCACACGAAGTGGTAGATCGCATTCGCGGCGGCATCGAAGCGCAGGTCGGCCATCGCCTTGTCGAGTTCGGCCACGGTCTCGGCAACTTCGCCCAAAATCCACTTGTTGACCGCCAGGGTCGCGTTAGGTGCCGTTCGGGTCGTGCTGGCGCCAATGCCGTTCGATTGGCAAAAACGCGCGGCATTCCAAAGCTTTGTGGCGAAGTTGCGGTATCCTTCGACCCGCTTTTCATCCATCTTCACATCGCGGCCCTGGCTCTCCATCGCCGCCATGAAGAACCGCAAGGCATCCGCGCCATACTTGTCGATCAGGCCCAGCGGATCGACCACGTTGCCCTTGGACTTGGACATCTTCTGGCCGTCAGCGGCGCGGACAAGCCCATGAAGATACAGCTTTTTCCACGGAACCTGCCCGTCATTGAACTGCATCCCCATCATCGCCATGCGGGCACACCAGAAGAACAGGATGTCGAACCCGGAAATCAGCAAGTCATTGGGGTAATGCCGCTGATAAAGCGCCGCCTCTTCGTCAGGCCAGCCGAGAGTAGCGAAGGGCCAGAGGGCGGAGGAGAACCAAGTATCGAGGACGTCGTCGTCGCGTACCAGTTCAATCTTCGTCAATCGATCAAGTGATGGGCTCTCCCTGAGGTAATGCTCCACGCCATTATAGATTACGAAATGATGTTTTTCAGGTGGGTAATACGCCCGAACCTGATTCAACAAATCTTCTTCATTGGTAGCAACAAAAGGAACTGGTCGAACCGAATGTTCATCTGGTTCTTCACCGGCAAGGGCAGGGCCGTACCAAACTGGAATTTGATGCCCCCACCACAGTTGGCGGCTCACGCACCACGGCTGGATGTTCTCCATCCAGTTGAAAAACGTTTTTTCCCAAGTCTTTGGCACGATCTCGATCGCACCGGACCGCACCGCTGCCATCGGCGCGACGGCCAGCTTTTCGGCGTCGACATACCACTGATCGGTCAGCCACGGCTCGATCACCACGCCGCCGCGATCGCCGAACGGCGTCTGGATCGTGCGCGGTTCGAAGTCGGCCGAAATCTCGTTGCCTTCCTTGTCCATGGTGACGTGGGGCACGAGGAAACCGGCGGCCTTCATGTCGGCCACGATCATCTCGCGCACCACAAAACGGTCGAGTTCCAAATACTTGGCGGGCACCAGCCCGTCCGAAGTCTGCACCACCTTGGCCTCTGCATCGAACATGTTGAGCATGTCCGCCGCCTTGATCCCGGCGCGGCGGCCCACGTCGAAGTCGTTGAAATCATGGCCCGGCGTGATCTTCACCGCGCCCGATCCCAGTTCCGGATCGGCATGTTCGTCGGCCACGATCCTGAACCGCCGCCCGGTGATCGGCTGCAAGATTTCCTTGCCGATCACGGACTTGTAGCGGTCATCCTCGGCATTCACCGCCACCGCCATATCGGCCAGCATGGTTTCCGGACGGGTGGTGGCGACCTCGATATAATCCTGCCCGTTATCCAGCTTCACGCCATCGGCCAGCGGATATTTGAAGTGCCAGAAGCCGCCCTGAACCTCGCGCGTTTCCACCTCAAGGTCGGAAATGGCGGTCTTCAGCTTCGGGTCCCAGTTCACCAGCCTTTTGTCGCGGTAGATCAGGCCCTGATTATAGAGGTCCACGAACACCTTGAGCACCGCACGCGTGAAGTGCGGGTCCATGGTGAACTGCTCGCGGCTCCAGTCCATGGAGCAGCCCAGGCGGCGAAGCTGGCCGGTGATCGTGCCGCCGGATTCTTCCTTCCACTCCCACACCTTCTCCACGAAGGCTTCGCGGGTGTAGTTGGTGCGCTTGTCCTGCCGGGATTCCATCTGGCGTTCGACCACCATCTGCGTGGCGATGCCGGCATGGTCCATGCCGACCACCCACAGCGCATCCTTGCCGCGCAGCCGCTCGTACCGGACGACCACGTCCTGCAGCGTATTGTCCAGCGCGTGGCCGATATGCAGGCTGCCCGTTACGTTGGGCGGCGGGTTTACGATAGTGAAGGGCTGCGCGTCGGGGCGCTCGGGCCGGAACAGGCCGTTGCTCTCCCAATGGGAATACCACTTCGCCTCGATGGAGGCAGGATCGAAAGTCTTGTCGAGAGTGTCGCTCATACTGGTCTGGGCCTTTGCCAGCCGCGATTGTGCGGTGCAATGCCCAATGACTTGACGGCGGGACTACATCCGCCGCCTTGGCCTTGTCGCGGCCCCATTTTGCCCGCATAGCTCAACCGCATGAGGGAATGGGCTGATTTCACGGTCGAGACCGACGAAAAGGGCGGCACCAGCCTGGTGCTGACCGGCCCCCTGCTGATTTCCTCCATCGGCGTGCTCGATCGCAGGCTGCGCGAATGGCCCGGCCCGGTGGATAGGATCGACCTTTCCCACGTGGGCGCGGTGGACACGGTCGGCGCCTGGATCGTGTGGCGCTTCGTGCGCGACAGCGGTGGGCAGATCACCGGCGCCAG
>DAICYJ010000221.1 GCA_027311705.1 Novosphingobium sp.
CGGTCCATTCGGGCGTGCGCAGCGGAGCGACCTTGCGCATATATTCCAGCCCGATCTGGCCAGCCGTGATGGGGATGCCGCCGGGCTTTTGCACGATGGGCTTGGGCTCGCCGAAAATGGCACCGGGCTCATCCGTGGCGGGGCGGCGATATTGCGCATCGGCCTGCGAATAAAGCGCGACGTGCAGATCCTGCAGGTTCTTCCATTCGAGCGACGACCGCCGCCACGAGAGCGGCTGGGCAAAGGCGTGGCACGCGGCGCAGCTGGTGCGCAGGGATTCGCTGGGGATGTTGGTCTCATCGAGAACACGATGTTCGGGCAGATACATCACCGGCTTGGCCTCTTCCGGGGCAAGGCCGTGGGTGTTGGACAAGTAGCGCACGATCTGTCGCGATTCCTGCGGCGTGAGCGAGGCGCCGTTGAGCTTGACCATGCGCTTGATCGCCTGCGACCAGCCTTCGGGCGTGGTGCGCATCCACGAAATGCGGCTGAGGTTGCCCTTCGCGTCTGCAGAATGGCAGGCGCCGCATTTTTCCTTGGTCAGCGCATCAGTGACCGGGATGCCTTCCTCGGTTTCGGTCGGTTCGGCACCCGCCATGGAACTCGATTGGCCGATAACGGCGCTGGCGGAGGTTAGCCCCGCGCCCAGCAGCAGGCCCAGCGAAACGCGGCGCAGCGTGATCTTGGCGGTGGTAAATTCTGTATCCGGGAAAGCCATGCTCGCGAAACCCCCGCTTTGGCGAAACCGCGATTCGATGCGGCTTGCAGGGGAAGACTGGACACACGTCCAAGATTGGTCAACGGCTTTGTTGCAGTGCGATAAATAGGGTTTTCTTGGGGTTCAGCTATTGCCGAATACCCACCCCCGACCCCTCCCGTAAACGGGAGGGGGGAGAGTATCGCTGCGCTCAGGCGAGCGTGAGCGGCAGTGACCGCAGGCGTTTGCCCGTGGCGGCGCGAATGGCGTTGGCGGTGGCCGGGATCACTGGTGGCAGGGTCGGTTCGCCAAGGCCGGTGGGCGGGAAATCGGTTTTGACCCAGGTGATGGCGACGTCGCCCGGCACGGCATCGAGCCGTAGCAGGGGGAAATCGCCGAAGTTTTCGGCCATGACCGCGCCCGCTTCCTGCACCACCGGTTGCCAGACAAGCGCTTGCGCCAGCCCGTCGATGGCCGCACCCTGCATCTGGTGTTCGGCGTTCAGCGGGTTGATGACCTGGCTGCCGATATCTCCGGCAATCCACACCTTGTCGACCTTGACCGCGCCGTCGGTGACCGTGACGTCCACGATCTCGGCGAAATAGCCGCGATGGCTGAAATAGAAGCCGAAACCGCGGCCCTTGCCCGGCGTGGAAGAGGGCTTGCCAGTCCAGGCCGCGAATTTGCACACAGCATCGATCACGGCCCGCGCGCGGCCGGTGTGGAACGGAGGGTCGCCCTCCTCCGGCTTAAGTTCGCGCGGGACGCCCAGCGTGCGGCGCATCAGTTCGGGCAAGTCGATGCCGGCGGCTTCGGCCACTTCGTCAAGGAAGCCCTGGAACACGAAGGCCATCGCGTTCGAGGTGGGCGCGCGCAGCCAGCCCGTGGTGAGATTGGTGGCAAGGAACGACTGACCGAAATGGGTATCGGGAACGACCGGACCGGGGAATTCGGTGGAATTCATCTCGGCCGCGCGGACCGGTTTGCCCCCTGCGGCGAATGTGACGAAGTGGTCCTTGAGGGCCACCAGCGCGCCCTTTTCGTCCAGCCCGGCGGTCATGCGGTGCCATCCGGCAGGGCGGTAGTAGTCGTTGCGCAGATCGTCGGTGCGATCGAAAACCAGCTTTATCGGGCGGCCGGGCATGGCCTTTGCCACCTGCCCCGCGAGCACCATGTAGTCGTTCATCAGGCGGCGTCCGAAACCGCCGCCGATGCGCGTCATGTGGATGGTGATCGCTTCGGGCGCAATGCCGAGCATGGTGGCGACTTCCTTGCGACCCCATTCGGGGGCCTGCGTGGGTGCCCAGAACTCGATCTTGCCGTCAGCGCTCCACTGCGCGGTGCAGTTTTGCGGTTCGAGCGTGGCGTGGGCGAGGAAGGGGTAGGAATAATCGGCGGTGACGACTTTCGCGGCCTTGGCCAGCGCGGCATCGGCGTTGCCAGCCTTGAACAGATCGGCCTGCGGGGCGGCGGCGAGCAGCGCGGCGGCCTGCTTCGCATAGCCGGCTGTCGAGAAGCCGGTTTGCTCCGCCGTGTCCCACTTGGCGACGAGCTTTTCGCGGGCCTTGCTGGCGGTCCACCAGCTTTGCCCCACGATGGCGAGCGCATCGTGCTTGCCCGCTGGCACTTGTCCGCTGCTGATTGGAACGACGGCGAGGATTCCGGGGATCTTGCGCACGGCGGCATCGTCGAAACTGGCGAGGGTGCCGCCGATGACCGGGCATTTGACCAGCGCGGCGTGCAGCATGCCGGGCAACATGGTGTCGATGCCGAACAGTGGCGTGCCGCGCACGATGGCGGGCGTATCGACGCCGCGAACGGACTTGCCGATGATGCGGAAGGTCGCCGGGTCCTTCAGCGGCACCTTGGCGAGATCGACTGCAGGCACAGTGGCGGCGACCGCGGCGAGTGCGGCATAGGTTACAGTTCGGCCGCTGGCCTTGTGGATCACGCTGCCTGCATCGGTGGTGAGTGTGGCGGCATCGACGGACCACTGCTTTGCCGCTGCGGCGACGAGCATGGCGCGCGCGGCCGCGCCGGCCTGCCGCATCGGCAGCCATTGCGTGGGCGTGGCGGTGCTACCGCCGGCGATCTGAAAGCCGTAACGCTTGGCATCGCCATCGGCCTGCGTGATGCGGACCTGATCCCACGCGACGTCGAGTTCCTCGGCAATCAGCATGGGCAGCATGGTCTTGATCCCCTGCCCGATTTCCGGGTTGCGGGAACTGATGTTCACCGTGTTGTCTGCTGCGATGCGGATATAGACGCCCAGCGCCACCGGATCGGACGCGGCGGGTGTGGCCGCGATGGCAAGGCTCGCTTCGAACGTGAGCGCGGCCCCGCCTGCCAGCGATGCGACGAGGAACGAGCGGCGGTTGATGACGGAGGCGGCGGTCATGCGGGTTCTCCCATGCCGGCGGCCTTGCGGATCGCCTTCTGGATGCGCAGGTACGTGGCGCAGCGGCAGATATTGCCGTTCATGCCAGCGAGGATATCATCCGGGCCGGGCTTTGGCGTATCGGTTAGGAGCGCGGTGGCCGACATGATCTGGCCGGCCTGGCAATAGCCACACTGTGGCACATCGAGTTCGACCCAGGCATCGACCACCTTCTTGCCCACGGGCAGCGAGGCGACGTCTTCGATGGTGACGACCTGCTTGCCCGCAGCTTCGGAAATCGGCGTCTGACACGAGCGTACGGCCACCCCATCGAGCAGGACGGTGCAGGCCCCGCACAAACCAGCGCCGCAACCGAACTTGGTGCCGACGAGGGACAGATCCTCGCGCAGCACCCACAGCAGCGGCTTTTCGGGATCGGCTTCGACCATCCGCTTTTTACGATTGACGGTGAGCGCAACGGCCATTGGAAATTCCTCTCGCAGGCGATCTTACGGGATCAACTTACGCGCCGCCAGACGCGATCGTTCAAGACCGACGTCACTGGCGCTCTTGCGGCCACCGCTGCGCACTTTGGCAATTTCGGCGGCGGTGAACGGCGCGACCTTTTTCGCAGGCTTGCCGAGCGTGAGGACGTGGTTGAGCACGTCGGCCACGCCCTGATCGCCCATCGACCCCATCGAAGGCATCAGGCCGTTGAGCGCCTTCCCATCGACGGAGATCGGCCCGATCATCCCGTACAGCAGCACCATCGCCAGATAGCGGCGGCCATCGGGTGTGGAGGCAATCTGCGGAACGCGGCCGGCGATGCGCGGGAACGAGCCGGGCAGGCCCGCGCCGCTGGGCTGGTGGCACATCGAACATTGCGCGGCAAAAGTCTGCGCACCGCCGGCATGGGCAGTCGCGGGCAACAACGCGGCGAGCGCCGTGACACAAAGGGCATGAACGCCGGAAACTCTCATACGGAAATTGTCATATGCGGCAAGATCCCAAGCTGGCGTGCATCCGCTGCCCCAAAGCACCAGCGCAGATTCGCCGGCAATTCCCTTTATTTTCTGGACCTTCATCAAAGGCGTTGGAAAATTGGACGCACTTCAAGTATTCGTCAAGCACCTTGTATGTGGTGCGCAAGGACTGTTAGGCGAACCGCGATGAATGGTGAAAACGCAACGACGGTCGCCGCAGCGACCTCCAAGACGCAGGACATCCGTCCCATCACGTCGGGCAATATCCGTCCCGGCACTTATGCGCGCGGAACCGAGACCGTTGACGCCATCCTGAAGGCTGCGCTGTCGGTGCTGATCGACGAAGGGGCCAGCGCCTTTACCATCCGCCGGATCGCGGCCGAATGCGGGATGAAGGTCGGCAACGTCAGCTATCATTTTCCGCGCAAGGAATTGCTGATCCAGATCCTGCTCGACGAGCTGCTGGAAAGTTATGACAAGCTGCTGGAAAGCCGCGTCCGCGCGCCCGCCCTTTCCACAGAGGAGCGGCTGCGGCTGGTCATCGTGATATGCCTGGAAGATATTGCGGGAAAGCGCACCACGCGGCTGTTCACCGAATTGTGGGCGCTGGCGAACCAGAACACTTTCGTCGCCGACCGGGTGCGCGCGTTCTACCAGAAGGTGCACGATTTCATCGCCGAATACGTCAGCCTGCTGAACCCGGCGCTTTCGCCCGATGAGGCGCAGACGGTGGCGCTGTACATCAGCGCATCGATGGAAGGATCGACTCCTTTTACAGGCTTCGAAAAGCCGTGGGCACACCGAATGCCCGCGTTCATCCGGATAGCCGCCACCTATCTGGTTGAGCTTGCCAAGACGATCACGCCGGAGCAGATTGGTGCACTTGAAACGACCGGGGCACGAGAAAGCCACGAGTCCATCGGGGGATAGCTGCACGGGAAGGCGCAAGGCGCGCATAGGACGCGCCGTTGCGAGGGTGCGCCATGATCCGGGTTGAAACGCGTTCAGTTCTTGTGGGCATCGCCGCCCCGCTCGTGGCGTCGCTGGGGTGCCTGCAGCCGGGCATCGACCCTGTTTTCCTGTCGCTGCTGACCAATGCCAGCCATATTCCGACAGCCGCGCACGGCACGATCGTGGGCGTGACGCAGGCGGGCGCGGCGCTGGGATCGCTGGCTGTGTGGCGGCTTGGCCCCGCCTTGCCGCATCGCGCGGTGCTGGGCGCGGCGGTGCTGGCCCTGTGCGCCAGCCTGCTGACGACAATGGCAGAAGGACTGACAGCCGCACTCACCGTGCGCGCCGCCTATGGGTTGGCGATGGGCATGGTCTATGCCTACGCGATGGCGGCCTATGCGCGCCGCACTCCCAACAAGGCCTATGGCGCGGTGTTCCTGATCCAGCTGGTGCTGTCGACGCTGGTGTCGCTGGTGCTGCCCGAACTGGAGATATCCGTCGGGGCAGATGCAGCGCTGGGTTTACTCGCGCTGGCCCCCGCGCTGGCAGTACTGTCGCTGCTTGTCCTTGGGCCGGCGAACGGCGGGAGTGCGCAACGGATTGACGTGCGATCCGCCGTACCGCTGGCCGGTTGGGCGCTGGCGGGGGCGACATTCTGGTTCATCTGCGCGACCATGCTGGTCTGGAGCTTTTCGGCAGCACTGGCGACCACGGCCGGCATCGACAACCAGACCATCGGCCGGGCAGTTGCGCTTGGCTCGATCGTCGGCGCGCTGACCGCGGCGGCGGTGATGCGCGAGCGGCTGGTGGTACCCCTGCCGCTGACGGCTCTGCTGGCGGGCATAGGTCTTGCCTCTCCCATCGTGCTGACCATGCCGGGCGCGGACGGGTTGTTCGTGCTGTCTATCGTGGCGCTGAACATCGGATCGACCGCCATCATCATCCGCTGTTCCGGCCTGGCCACCGCGACCAGCACCGACTCGCGGTTCTGCACGTTCGTGGCCTGCACCCACACGCTGGGCCTGATCGCCGGGCCATTGTTGGGATCGGTGATGATGGCGTGGTTCGGCACGGCGGGCTTGCTGGGCGGCGTGATTTTCGCACTTGCAGCAGGATTGGCAGCGGTGGTGTTGGCGGCTTACACGGGCGTTTCCAGCATGCCCGTCCACCCTTTTAAGGCCGACGCCGGCAAAACCGCTTCGCAAGTGCGAATGGCGCTTGACTAAAACTGGACACCCGTCAAATCTTGCCGGGTATTGACGCGGCGGGGCGGGAAGCAAAGACTGGCACGGTGCCGGTAACCGCATCCCGGACCGGCGCAAAAGGGGGCCAGCCAGCATGAAGTTCGCCGCCATTGGAAAGCGTTCCGCCATCGTTGCCGCCGCCGCGCTTTGCTGCGCCGCCAGCGTCACCCGTGCCGATACCGCTTCGGTCCAGCCCGAGGAATCGGACGTCAACTCGCTGACAATGCCCAAGCCCAGCTGGGTCTATATCAGTCGCGGGTTCGTGATGGGCGGTACGTCGATCTACGACACGGCGACCGGCAAGCTGCTGGGCCAGGTGGAAACGCCCGTGCTGGCGGACATGGCGATCGATCCCGCTGGCAAGTTTTACTACGTTTCCGAAACCTACTGGACCAAAGGTTGGCGCGGCACGCGGCAGGACATGGTGACGTTCTACGACACCACCGGGCTGAAGGTGCAGTCCGAAGTGGCGATGCCGGGGCGCATCCTGATCGGCGGGCGCAAGAACAATTTTATTCTGAGCGACGACGGCAAGACCGCCTATATCTACAACCTGAACCCGGCATCATCGGTCAATGTGGTCGATCTGGCGAAGCGCAAGTTCGTGAAAAATATCGAACTGCCGGGCTGTGCCAGCCTCGTCCCCAACCCCGGCGTCGGTTTTTCGGCGCTGTGTTCGGATGGATCGATGGCGACCGTCAGCACCGGCGGGTCCAAGCCCGATATTACCCGCTCCGCCCCGTTCTTTTCCGCCACCGACGATCCGATCTTCGACAACTTCGCCTATGACAAGGCGAAGAAGCAGGCGGTGATGATGACCTACACCGGGCTGGTCTATATCGCCACGATGGGGCCGAAGCCGACGATTTCTGCGCCGTTTTCCATTCAGGAAGCGGCGGGAATGCGAAAGGGCGACCCCAAACCGCTGGAAATCAGCTGGTTTCCCGGCGGCGGCCAGCCCTTGGCGCTGCACCGCGCCACCGGGCACCTCTATGTGCTGATGCACATGGGCGAATACTGGACTCACAAGGCAGGCGGCAGCGAAATCTGGGAACTCGATCTCGCGGCCAAGAAAGTGGTCAAGCGGGTGCAGGTGGAAGATGAGCCCAACGCCATCGAGGTGACTCAGGAAGCCGCGCCCAAGCTGATCGTGGGTGGCACCGAAGAAGTCGTGCGCATCCTCGATGCCAAGACATGGGAAGAGAAGTTCAAGATCGAGAAAGCCGGTTCCAGCCCGTTCGCCGTGGTTGAAGCGCCGTGAACGCGGCCATCGGGCTGGCGGGCGCGATCGGCGTCGGGCTGGTATTCGCGCAATCTGCGCTGGTGAAGCTGCTTCACCGCGAACTGGTGCCGGGCGTGGTCGCCAATTATCGCCTGCTGCCCGAATGGCTGGTTGGCCCGGTGGCAACCGTACTGCCCCTCGCGGAACTGGCCATAGGCTTGGCCTTGCTGGCAGGCGGACAGCGACTGGCGGTGCTGCCGGCGATGCTGCTGCTGCTGGTGTTTGCGGGCGCGATGGCGATCAATATCAAGCGCGGACGCAGCTTTATCGATTGCGGATGCGGTCGCGCGCAACTGCGCCAGCCACTCAGCCTGGCGCTGGTGCTGCGCAACCTGGTGCTGGCGTTGTTGATCGCACCGCGCCTGCTGCCCGCCTCGCCGGCTGAAGGGGCCGACGTGGCCGTGGCCCTGGCCGGGGGCGTCAGCCTGTTTCTGGTCTACACCCTGTTCAATGCCATCGCGGCGCTGGCGTCGTCGCCACTGTCCACCGCCATGGCGCATTCCCATCCGCACTCGCATTCTCACGGCCGGAGGTAACCCGACATGATGACGACGCTGATCGTTTCGCAGGTGATTTCGTGGATCGTGATCCTGACACTGGCGGTAGCGCTGCTGGCGCTGGCCCGGCAGGTGGGCGTGCTGCACATGCGCGTTGCCCCGGCGGGCGCACTGACCACGGCGGGCGGGCCTGCCGTCGGCGCGACGGCCCCGGCCATACCGGCGGAAACGCTGGACGGAACGAAAGTGACCGTCGGCGGCGCGGCACCCGGCGCGTCGCTGCGGCTGCTGATGTTCGTTTCGGCCGCATGCCCGCTGTGCAAGAACCTGATTCCGATGGCCAAGTCTTTTGCGCGGGATGAACGCGTGCAACTGATCTTCGTGGGCGACGACGACGTGGGCGTGCAGCGTACCATGATCGACAGCCACGGGCTGACCGGATACCAGTTCATCAACGGGCCGGATGTCGGCCAGGCCTTCGCCGTGGGCAAGCTGCCCTATGCGGTGCTGATGGATGCCGACGGGGTGATCCTGTCCAAGGGCCTCGTCAACAGGCGCGAGCACCTCGAAAGCCTGGTCATCGCGCACGAAATGGGCGTCCGTTCGGTGCAGGACTACATCAAGGGCATGAAGGCAGAGATGGCCTGATGCCTCGCTCATTCGCCGCCCGGCATATTCTTTGGGGGACAGTTTCATGAGGAAGTTCGATCCTGACAGCATGGGCGAAAAGATGCTGCGCCGGTTTGCCGGTGGCACATCGCGCCGGGGCATCCTAGCCCGGCTGGGCGTGGCGCTGGTGGCTGCGCCAGTGTTTCCTCTGCTGCCGGTGAGCCGGGCAGAGGCCGCCAAGCCCGACCGTTCGCCCGAGGCCAAGACCCTGTTCGCCCGCACCGCGCAGACGACCGACGACACCAAGTGCAACTACTGGCGGTATTGCGCCATTGACGGTTCGCTGTGCACCTGCTGCGGCGGCGGCGTGCACACCTGCCCGCCGGGCGCGGAACCATCGCCGGTTTCGTGGGTAGGCACCTGCATGAACCCCGAAGACGGCAAAGCCTATCTGATCGCCTATCGCGATTGCTGCGGCAAAGCCTATTGCGCCAAGTGCGATTGCAACAACACCGACCGCGAGACCCAACTGTATGTGCCGCAGTTGAACAACGACGTGATCTGGTGCTTCGGCACATCGAGCATGGAATATCACTGCTCCACCGCCGTGCTGGTGGGCGCGGCCTGAAGGCAAAACGTATATGCGCGCGACGGCAAGGATGGCCCTGATACTGGCCGTCGCCACCTTGGGATCGGCGGCGGCGCTTGGCGCGCAAGCACAGCCGCATCCAGTGATACCGGCCGACGCGATGGGCGATCCTGAACAGGCCCGCGTCGATTATATCGAGCAATGCGCCGGCTGCCACGGCGTGCACGGCACCACGGCACCGGCCAATCTGCCGGAGTTGAAGGGGCGGGTCGGCTGGTTCATGTGCACGCCGGAATCGCGCGCCTATCTGATACGCCTGCCCAACGTGGCGCACAGCCGGATCACCGACAATGCGCAGTTGGCCGATCTGGTGAACTACGTCGTATTCGTGCTGGGCGAAGGCAGCGCGCCGGCCGGAACGCGGCCCTTCACTGCCAACGAAGTGGCGCATGAGCGGCAATTTGTTCTCGCCAATGCCTCACTGATTGCCGAGCGCGCACGCCATGCGGGTGAAGCGGTGCAGCATTGCCATGCGCCCGCCTCCCTGAAATTGCTTTATCCGGGCTCGCC
>DAICYJ010000158.1 GCA_027311705.1 Novosphingobium sp.
CAAGGGATCGCGCGCCTCGGCCGTGTCACGCGGGTGGATATAGGGATAATCCGATTCCGGCACATGCGGCAGCGATCCCAGCGGCAAGCGATATCCCAGCGCCGAATCCCCCGGCACCGCAAACAGCGCGCCGCGCCGCACTTTCCACTTCTCGCTCTTCCACTTGCCCGGCGCATCGGCAAGCGACGACTGCCACCAGCGCTGCACCGGCAGCACATAGCCAACGGGCTTGGTCAGCCCCCGCTGGAACGTGCGCATAAAGCGCCCGCGCACTTCGGCATCCTCAAGCTGCGGGTCGAGCGGCGAGGTGTTTTCCGGCAGCGAAGCCTCTTTCACGATCCACTCGATCGCATCTTCATACACCGGCTGGATGAATTCGTCCGATACCCCAAGGTTCGCCGCCGTCGCACGCAGGAACAGCTCGGCATCCGCCGCGCCCACCTTCTGCTCCACCGGCGCGGCCGGTTCAGGCCCCGCATCGGTTCCGCTTTCCGGCATCGGCGTGCTGGCGATCAGCGCGGCATTGCGCCAGATCGGCACCCCGTCCTTGCGCCAGTATATCGAGTAACCCCAGCGCGGCAGGCTTTCCCCCGGATACCACTTTCCCTGCCCGTGATGCAGCAGCGATCCCGGCGCAAAGCGTTCGCGCAACATGCGGATCAGCTCGTCGGCATAGGCGGCCTTGGTCGGGCCGACCGCGCCGCTGTTCCATTCGTCCGCCTCGAAATCGCCATCCGCGATGAACGTCGGCTCGCCGCCGATGGTCAGGCGCACGTCGCCCTTCACCAGATCCTCGTCCACCTTGTCGCCCAGCGCCATCAGCGCGTCCCAGCGCGCATCGGTGAACGGCTTGGTGATGCGCACCGCCTCGGCAATGCGCGAAACGCTCATCTCGAACTGGAAATCGGACCCCACCGGCTCCAGCACCACACCCTCGATGGGCGAGGCCGAACGATAATGCGGCGTCGCGCACAGCGGAATGTGCCCTTCCCCGGCAAACAGCCCCCATGTGGCGTCGAGCCCGATCCAGCCCGCGCCTGGCAGGAACACTTCGGTCCACGCATGCAGATCGCACACATCCTGCGCCACGCCGGCGGGGCCATCCACCGCCACCACATCGGGCGTCAGCTGGATCGAATATCCCGAAACGAACCGCGCGGCATAGCCAAGCTTGCGCAGCACCTGCACCAGCAGCCAGGCCGAATCGCGGCACGATCCGCTCGCGATCTCCAGCGTTTCCTCGGGTGCCTGCACCCCCGGCTCCAGCCGGATCACATAGCCGATCGCCTGATTGACCGCCCGGTTGATCGCCACCAGATGGTCGATGGTCCGCCCGTCGAACACCCGGAACTGGTCCACCAGCGCCTCGAACTTCGGCCCGAATGCCTCCACATCGAAGTACGCGGCCAGATCCTCGGCCAGCACCGGAGCATAAGTGAACGGATGACTTTCGGCGTAATCCTCGACGAAAAAGTCGAACGGATTGATCACCGCCAGTTCGGCCAGCAGGTCCACCTCGATCGAAAGGTGATCGATCGGATCAGGAAACACGATCCGCGCCAGCCAGTTGCCGTGCGGGTCCTGCTGCCAGTTGATGAAGTGGTTGGCCGGGCTGATTTTCAGCGAATAGTTCGGCACCGCAGTCCGGCTATGCGGCGCGGGCCGCAGGCGTATCACCTGCGGGCCGACGCGAACCGGCTTGTTGTAGGTATAACGGGTGAGATGGTGGAGCCCGGCCTTGATCATGGCGCGGACTGTGCGTCAAACGCTGCTGCGCCGCAACATGAATTGCGGGGGTGGGGTTGTGGAAGGGTGGCGAGCGCCCACGGATATAATGATAGTGAAAAAGAGGCGCTACCACTTTGCTATTCGCAAAGATCGAAATAAGCTGAAGGGTATGAGCAAAAAGTCAAAATTCAGGTTCTACGCTCGCGTCCACGACGGGAATGCAACCCAAAATGTGCAATTAATAGGAGTAATTTCCAAAAAAAGCGGCGATCTTGTTATAAATATCGTTGCCAACAGATTTTATGAAATCGGAGACACTCCCAATATAAGAATACTAGATCAAAAATTTTCCGTTCATGTCAGTCCCAATAGTCACGGACACACCTTTACTCACACAATTACACTTGAAGGTGGGGACATTTTACGACACGTTTCATTTTACGCTTGCCATGACAAACCTCTAATAGCATTTTTATTTTCACGAAGATGGGCATCTTTGTCAAATCCACACTTCCGCATGAATGCCAAAGCGAATGATGGGTTGAAGAAAGTCGCATCTTACGATGAAAGATTTAACAACATTATTACTCACGTGATAATAACATCAAGAGGATTTGGATCAATAGTGTCGAAAATTCGTGATGGATGCTTTCATAGTTTCGATTTTTTTGATGTAGTTATCGTTCCTACTTACATTAATTTTCCAGCTATTGAGCAAGGCGACATTATTCAGTTTCAGTCTTCAGATATGCAAGTTAACGATGATATGGGCGAGGGGCAATTTGAGGAGCTTAATACCATGCCACTGGATGATGTTAGGGGCACTGTGAGCGACTTAAATGATACTCTTTGGTCGCGCTTGGAGGAGCGCATCAAAGAATTTACCTACGAAAGTCAAAAAATTAAGTTTAATATTGAAAATATTTTTGCAAGAAGCGCGATAAGTCTTCATCCATTTCACAATACCAATAACTTGAGATTGTTTTCCAGAATGTAAGTTAAGGCGACACTGTAAATCTGGTGACTTTGTAGTAAGCACCTAGATTTCGATCTTTCTACCCCCTTTTTTCCTTTCGCCCCCGATCAGAAACTATCTCACCTTTGGCTCCACAGTCTCACCACCATCTCGCTGGCCGGAGAGTCGGCGTTGCGCGCGGGGCGCCAGCGCCACTGCGACCAATCTTGACAAAACGAACCATTTAGGTTATAAGCCCCCGCAGATCGGGAGCAAGGCACTGGCCGGCCTCGCCTCGCTCTCACGGGGAAACCCGAACGCGACCGGTCGCGGGAGCTGCGGTTATAGTAAGGGGCGTTAGAGAAAACCCCCAAGCCCTGGACCCAGGCATCCAGCGCCTTGCAGCGGAAGATGGATATGGCGTGCCATCAGGCACCGTCTTTGGGCCGTTCGCGAGCCGCCGCCCAAAGCCTCGCCGTCTTCTATGAAACTACCAGGCTGTGCCGGGTCAGGGGTGCTGCCCCATCCGGCCACTCGCCCAGATGCAGCACAACGCCTCCCCCGCAGCGCCGGCAGGCGCCGCAACCGGTCGCGCGATCTATCGACTGCAAACGGCGTTATCGTCCGGGCTCGCCGCCGGATGAACGGTCGCGTCGGCCCGGCATTCTCAAACCGCCGCGTGGCTCAGCCCGCCGTCCACCCGCAGGTTTGCACCGGTGATGTAGTCTGCCCGGCCGCTTGCGAGAAACGCAACAGCCGCGCCGATATCATCCGGCCGGCCCATCCGCGATGTTTTCAGCGGCAGCACGTCGGCCAGGAACCGGGCTTCCAGCGCGTCGCCGGTTTCCGGCCAACCCCGGTCCGTGGCAATCCATGCCATGTAGGCTTCGATCGAATCGGTCAGGATCGGCCCCGGTGCCACCACGTTCGCGGTCACCCCCGTTTTCGCCAGCGACAGCGACAGGCTGACCGTCATCGCGTTCATCGCGGCCTTGGCGGCGGCATAATCGGCCGGCGCGGTATCCGGCTCCAGCCCTGCCGTGCTCGATATGTTGATGATGCGCCCCCACCCGGCGGCGCGCATCGGCGCCAGCAGGATCGACGTCAGCTGCGTCGCCCCGAACAGGCATTTCTGGAACGTGCCCACCCAGTCGCCCGGCGGAATATCCTCGAACGGCCGCGCCCCCGCATCGGGATCGTTCGCGCCGCCCACGTTGTTCACCAGAATATCGATGCGCCCCACCTGCGATGCCGCCTTTGCCACATCCGCCACGCCCTGCTCGCTCATCAGGTCGCCAACCATAAAGGTCACGTTCTGGCCCCGCGCCCGCAGTTCGCGCTCCACATCATGGCCGCTCTGCGCGTCACGGCCGCAGAAAACCACCGCCGCCCCTTCGGCCGCCAGTTCGCGCACGATGCCAAGCCCGATGCCCCGGCTGCCACCCGTCACCAGCGCATGCCGATCCGAAAGCATCAAATCCATGAAAACCTCCCCAAGCTGCCACCTCTCCACGGGGCTGGCCTTCGCGAAGGCTATCAGGTGTCGGCCACCGCTGCCCAGCGGATTAAGATGACTGCGCGACAAGCCCCAGCCACCGCGCCACACCCGGCACCCGCCGCAGGACAAGCCGCTCCACCACCAGCACCGCCACCAGCGACAGCGCCAGCAACGGCAGGAACGCCGCCAGCCCGAACACGATCACCGCCACCCCGCCGATCCGCACCGGCATCGCGGCAGGAGCGCCCAGCGTTTCGGTCGGCTTGCGCCGTCGCCACATCACGAAGCCGCTCACCGCCAAGGTCACCAGCATCATCGCCGTAAGCAAACCGATCAGCTGGTTCACCCAACCGAACAGCGCCCCCTCGTGCCACGCCACGCCATAGCCGACGAGCCTGTCGATCGGATGCTTGTCGGCAAAAGTCTCACGCGCCGTCTCCGCGCCCGTCTTCGGATCGAACCGCAAGGTCACCGCCTGCGGACGGTTCTGCGTGTCGGACCGCACGGTCCAGTCACTGCGCGATGGAGCGCCGAACGGCTGCGGCGCGCCCGGCGGGCTGACCATCACCGGCCACGCCAGATGCCTCGATTTCGCCTCCGCCACGACCGCCGCGAACGAAACACCGCCGGTCGACGGCATGGCATGATCCATCATTGCCATCCCCCCGGCTGCCATCCCTCCTGCTGCCATCATCGCGGCATGGTCGTGCTCCGCCGGCATCACCGGTGCCTGCCCGCCAAGGGTCCACGCCTGCCGCCCCTTTACCCAGCCCATCTCGGCCCGCACCGCCTTGAACGCGCTGCCCCACGCATCGGCCCACGGCAGCCCGGTGACGAGCAGCACCAGCGCCAGCCCCGCCACCCAGAACCCCGTCACCGCATGCAGATCGCGCCAGAACACACGGCCACCGCCGCGCAGCCGGGGCCACACCACCCCCGCCAGCCCGGCCCCGCGCGGCCACCACAGATACAGCCCGCTCACGATCATCACGATGGCCCAGCTTGCCGCCAGTTCCACCAGCCAGCTGCCCTTGCGGCCCAGCAACAGCGTGCCGTGCACATCATGCGCCACTTGCGCGATCCGCCATTCGGGATCGAGCGCGCCCACGACCTTGCCCTGCGGCGAAACGAACACATCGCGCATGCCCTGCTTTCCGGGCAGCCCAACATGCACCATCACCGCATCACCTTCGCGTTCCGGCAGGCGATAGGCATGCAACTGCGCCCCCGGAAAAGCCGCGAGCGCCGCCGCCACTTGCGCATCGGCGCTCACGCTCCCCCGGTCGGGCGCGCCGGTAAAGGCGCGCTCCTCCCAGCGGTCGATCTGCGGCTTGAACAGATAGACCGAGCCCGTCAGCGCGAGCAGCACCACCATCGGCATCACGAACAGCCCGGCATAGAAATGCCAGCGCCAGATCGTGCGATAGAGCGAAACGGAGCGCGCGCTGCCGGTCGTCATTGCTCAGCCCTCCCCTCAGAACCGCGCCCGCACGCCGGCATAGGCCGCCCGCCGCTCAACCGGGTAAAAGATGACCGAGGCCGGCGTCGCCGCGATCACTGCCGAGATATCGCCGATCGCCTTCTTGCCTGTGACATTGCGCACATCGACGAACACATCCAGCCCGGAACGGATGGTTGCGCCTCCCGTCACCCCGATCAGCGCATAGCCTCCCGTCCGCGTGGTGTTCCTGTAATCGGCAAAAGCCCCCTGCGGCACCCATTCTAGGTTCGGCGCGATATGCAGCGATTCTGTCCCGAACCGCACTTCGCTGCGCAGCACGTTCTTCGGCACGATCGGCAACCGGTTGTTGCCGAACTGCACATCGCCCCGGAAGCGGAAGTCCGAATACTGCCACGTCTGCCGCAGCCGCAGCCAGTCACCCAGCGTATAGCTGAACGCCGCCTCGATGCCCTGATGCAGCGTGCGATCGGCGTTGAACGTGCTGGCGGGAAAATCCGCGCGCACCACATATTGCAGCATCTCGCCCTTCAGCGTGGCGCGATAGGCCGAAACGTCCCAGTGGAACCCGCCCAGCGTGCCGCGCGTGCCCACTTCCGCCGTCCACGCCCGCTGTTCCTTCACCGGCACGAACGCCGCCTGCTGCGCCAGTTCCACAAACGTCGGGAACTCGGCCGAGCGGCTGTAATTGGCGTAAACCTCAACATGTTCAGCCGCCTGCCACAGCAGGCCGAACTTGGGCGAGAACGCATCGAACGAAGCCCTGCCCGTCACCGCCGTGGGGAACGTGCGCACCTGTTCGCGCCAGCCATCGGCATAGATCCCGCCCGCGATCAGGCTCAGTCCCGCCACAGGCGTCAACCGCACTTCGCCATAGACGTTCGATGTCCGCGCCCGCTGCCTTGCGCGGAAAATCTGCGCCCCGCGCTTGGCATTCACGTTCACGAACTGGCGCGCCTCGATGGTGCCCCAGCGCGATTCCCCGCCCAGCGTGGCGGATAGAACGCCTGCTTCGAACTCGGCGCGGGCGAACACGCCGCGATCATCGCTCTTCTGGTCGATCACCACGAAGATCGGGTGATACAGTTCCTTGTGGTTCAGGAACACACCGGCCTTCAGCGTCACCTGACCGAGCTTGAAGGTGGTCTGGTTCTGCAAGCGCAGCGAATCGATATCGCGCGCCTGATCGCCAAAGAAGTTGCCCTTCTCCGGCGTCGCCAGCGCATCGGCAGCGTTCAAAGCCCCCGGCAGCTTCTGGTCGATATTGTTGTAACTGGCATAGAACCGCGTCGAAATCGCATCCGACAATTGCAGCCCCACGTTGCCATGGAACCGGATCGACTTGCGGTCGGCGTGCTGGCGGTCGCCCTCGCTGCTGTCGGCGCTGATCGCCGCCCAGGCGTTGGCGCGCTCATTGCCGAACCCGCCCGAAACCAGCCCGCGCACCGTGCCGAACGATCCGCCATCGGCCCGCGCATAGATGCCGTGCGCCTCGTCGCCATGCGGCGTCACCCCGTTGATCGCGCCACCCAGCGTGCCCGATCCCAGCCGCAGCGCATTGGCCCCGCGATAGACCTCCAGATGGTCGAAGAACGCCGGCTCCAGCTCCTGGAAATCGCCGTTATCGTCGGCCAGATTGATCGGCACGCCATCCTGCAACAGCGTCAGCCCGCGCATATGGAACCCGCGCGAAAGCCCCGATCCGCGGATCGAGATGCGCACTTCCTGCCCGAACCGTGGCTGCACATAAACGCCGGGCGAAAACGCCAGCGTATCGCGCAGCGACACCAGCGACTTGTCGGCATAATCCTCGTGCCCGACCACGTCAGCGCCGCCGGGGGTTTTGGAAACCTGCTCCTCGGCCAAGTCCTTGGCACGCTGGCCGGTAACGATGATGGTGGGGCGGCCTGTGTCATCCTCCTCGGCAAAAGCGGGGATGGAAGAACAGGCAATGGCGACACCGGCCAAAGCCAGCGCCCGAAGCGAGAGTGTCATGGAAAAATGTCCTGCAGAATGATCTGAAGCGCAAAAGCGCCAGCCCGCATGGGGCCACGCGCGATCAGATCAGGGCAGGAGGTCCGCGCCCCGGCGGCAGGACATGCCGGAAACGCGCCACGCGCAATGCCGGTGCGGCGGCAAAGCCCAGCGCAAGGATAAAGGCAATCGCCGCTGCCAGCAGCACCACGTCGGCCCCGCCCAGCGCGGCAAAGCCCAGCACGCTGAACGGGCAGCTTTCCTGCGCCTTTGCAGTGCCGTCCTTGCCGGACTGCGGGACGATGATTTTGGTATCGTGGACACTACCGGTCGCGTCGGCGCAAACCAGAATGGTAAAGCTCTTGGCGCCCAGACCGTTCATGGGGCCGATCATATATCCGGCGGGCACCAGCGCCTTCACGCACAGCGCCATCGCCAGCAGAAGACCTGCCAACGCTCGGTGCCGAACCAGAAAGATGCGAAATGCCCCCATTGCACTGGAATATTACGCCTCTAAAGCTCTGCTGTCACGCAGGTTCGTCGAAACGTAATAACGGGCTCCAAACACAACCGAGGGCCGATCGACATTTCGTTCAGGTGGAGGCGAAAAGTGTGATTTGCGAGCACCGGAGCGCAGCGTACTTAAAGTACGTGAGCACCGGAGCACAGGAAATCGCACTTTGCAGCCCCGCCTGGGCAGAATGTCGGTTGGCCCTCAGCCGGCCTGCTCCATGGGCGTGACGTTATACTTCCGCACCTCGTCCTGAGTCAGGCAATATCGCGTGGTCTTGTTCGCCGAAGTCGCCACCGCCTGCTGCTTGTACATCACCTCCGTCAGCAGCTTGCGGCTGATGCCCATGCGGATCAGGAAGTCGTTGTCCTCGCTCGCCAGCAGGGCGCTGGATTGCTCGATCTCGCCGATCAGCTTGGTCGTCTCGGCGGTGCCTTCCTCCACCGAAAGCTCGATGGCATCGCGGTCGCCGGTGTGGGTGAACATGTGCACCATGAACACGCCGCCGGGATCGACGAAGCGCCGGTCGCCGCCCATGAACACGAAATTGCACGCGGAAAAGCAGGTCCACCCCGCCGGAATGCGCGTGACCATGCCCGGATAGCTGCGGATCACTTTGCCCGCTAGGTTGCCGGCATGGGCATCGCCGCCGCGCGACTTGATCCACACTTCCTCGATCCGCTCATCGGCCTCGATCGCCGCCTTCAACCGATCGGGAAAGCGTCCGTCGATGATCCCGTCGGCAATCAGCACATGCTTGCCGCCCTTGTCCACCGTGGTCAGCCCGATGGCCTTGGCCACACCCCAATCGGGCTTGGCCGGGCACGACGGATTGTCCTTGTCCATCGCCACCGCCGCCGGTTTTGCAGCGACCAGCGCCAGCGCCGCGCAACCCAGCGCCAAAGTCCGCAAACTCCGCCGCATCAGGCCATCAACGCATAGCGGGCAGAGCCGGGCTTGCGGCACATGCGCTTGTTCGCATTGGTTTCCTCACCATTCACGATCACCACGTCGCTCACGGTAATGCATTGCATCCCGCTCTTGTCGTTGTCGTTGCGCGCGATCACGGTCGATGTGCCGGACACATTCTCGCGCGTCTGCGATGTCCATGATGACGAGCTGCCCACGGCAGGTGCGGCCACAGCCTCGCCCGTCCCACGCGTCGCTTCCAGCGTGGCGTTGGCCGCCTGCTTCTGCTCCTCGGGGTCGAGTTTGCAGGCGATGGCGTTGGTCAGCGTATCCGCGACCTCGGCCGACGGGAAAAAGCTCGAAATCCCCGCCGAACTCGCCGCCCGGCCCACGCTCTGGCCCAAAAACCCGCCCAGGATCGACGATCCCTGGCTCTTGCTCTTGCCCTTGGGGCAGCCATCGGAACTCTTCGACGACGAACTCGACGATGCACTGGGAAACGACGGCAGGCTGAACCCGCCGAACTGCGCTGCCGCCGTCTGCGAGGCAAGCAACGTTGCCGCGGCCAGCGAAAGCGCGGCGGATTTGCGGATGGGCAGGTTCATCAGGGCATTCCTCAGCGGGGGCACATCGCCGGATTTCCGGGCCGGTTACATGCATGCGTCGTTACGACGTGACCCGATAGCCGATGAAACTACGACCGGGTGTGATTTGCGTCAATCGGTGCGACATCTTCAAAGGCCGGCGTTCGCCGCTCCCGGAAGGCGGCCAGCCCTTCGCAAAAATCTGCTCCGGCAAAGGCTTGGTCGAACGCAGCGTCGAATTGCGGCGACGGCGAATCGCGCAGCACCATCGCCTTCAGGCTGGCCACGCTGCCCGGCGCATTGGCGGCAACCTGCCCTGCCAGCCCCTGCGCGACCGCCACCGCATCGTCGGCCAGCACCTCGACCAGCCCGATCCGCGCGGCTTCATCGGCATCGATCCGCCCCGCGCCATACAGCATCCGCGCCGCCTGCCCGCGCCCGATCAGGGCCACAAGGCGGGCCACATCCTCCTGCGGATACGTGATGCCCAGCTTGGCCGGCGTGACTGCGAACGCGGCGCGCGGCGATGCAATCCGCATGTCGCAGGCCAGCGCCAGCGCGACCCCGGCCCCAAAGCAATCCCCTTCCACCAGCGCGATCGTGGCGATCGGCAGCGCGGCCAGCGGCTCCATCGCATCGCGCATCGCCCGGCGAAATGGCGCGCGCAGATCGGCATGGTCCGCCAGCGCGGCAATCTCGCGCAAGTTCGATCCGGAACAGAACATGCCGGGCGCGGCCGAGCGCAGGATCAGGGCACGCGCCGACGAGGCCGCCACCTGCTCCACCGCATCGGCCAGCGCCTGCCATCCGACCAGCCCCAGCGCATTGCGCGTGGCCGGCGCATCGAGCGCGATGGTCGCCAGCGGCCCTTCGATCGAAACGGAAATCATGCGGCCCCTTTCGCGCAAAACATGCGCTGCGGATGCGGCAGGCACGCCTGCGCCGCAAGGGACTTAGTCACCGGAAAAATGGGGATTTGTGAAATTGGTGGAGCCTAGCGGGATCGAACCGCTGACCTCCTGCATGCCATGCAGGCGCTCTCCCAGCTGAGCTAAGGCCCCACAATTTCAACGGTTGCACCTTCTGGTGAGGTGCTCCGCCCCGGCGGCTTGCCGTCGGGAGCCGGGCCTTTATGTCAGGCCCGCACGGCTGGCAAGACTGAAATTTCCCGCAGCCGTAAATTATCGCCGGTCCTGCACAATTGCTGCACAAGACCGGCGCAATGCATCAAACGTCGTCGTCGCCGCCTTCGTGTCCGGGCACGCCCAGATCGTCGTCGCCGCCCAGATCCACGTCGTTGTCCGGCGAATCGCCGTCTTCGTCGATATCCAGATCTTCTTCCGCCAGATCGACGTCGGGCACAGCCTCGACCTTCTCCTTGCGGATTTCCTCATACGGAATCGGCTGCTTCGATTTCAGCACCGGTTCGGGATTCCAGGCGTAACGGCATTCCACGCAGGTGACCGGGTCGGACTTGCCCAGATCGTAAAAGCGAGTGCCGCACTTGGGACAGCTGTGCTTGGCGCCCCATTCAGGCTTGACCATGAATATTCCTCAAGTCTTGGCTGCGGCAAAAGCTCCGCAGGCGGAAAATCGTTAGGACTTAGTGGTGCCGCGTTCTCGCGGAATCAAGGCCACGGTCCAACAGGTCGCGCGCCTTGCCATAGGCGCGGGTCGCTGTCAAAAGCCGCGCGCCATTCTCCCCGATTTGCCGGAAAGTGCTTTCGTGACCGCAGCCGATCCCGCCGCCATGCGCCCTCGCAGATTCACCGCGCAAGGCCCCCTCACCGGGCGCATCCGCGTGCCGGGCGACAAGTCGATCAGCCACCGCTCGATCATGCTCGGCGCGCTCGCCGTCGGCCGCACCCGCGTCACCGGCCTGCTCGAAGGCGAAGACGTGCTCTCCACCGCCGCCGCCATGCGCGCGATGGGCGCATCTATAGAGCGGCTGCCCACCGGGGAATGGGTGATCGACGGCGTCGGCGTGGGCGCGCTGCTCCAGCCGCGCACCGCGCTCGACATGGGCAATTCCGGCACCTCCACCCGCCTGCTGATGGGCCTCGTCGCCAGCCACCCGATCACCGCCACCTTCATCGGCGACGCTAGCCTGTCCAAACGCCCGATGGGCCGGGTGATCGAACCGCTGTCGCAAATGGGTGCCGATTTCACCGCCGCGCCGGGAGGCAAGCTGCCGCTCACCTTGCGCGGCCTTTCCCCCGCCGTGCCGATCACCTACCGCCTGCCGGTCGCCTCCGCGCAGGTCAAAAGCGCGATCCTGCTCGCCGGCCTCAACACCCCCGGCACCACCACGGTGATCGAGCCCGTACCTACCCGCGATCATTCCGAACGGATGCTGCGCGGCTTCGGCGCGGACCTGACCGTCGAGAGCGCGCCCGATGGAACCCGCACCATCCACCTCGCGGGCGAGGCGGACCTGAAGCCGCAGACCATCGAAGTCCCCGGCGATCCCTCGTCTGCCGCGTTCTTCGTGGTCGCCGCGCTGATCGTGCCGGGGTCGGACCTCGTGATCGAGAACGTCGGACTAAACCCCACCCGCGCCGCGCTGTTCGATGTGCTGCGCGCGATGGGCGGCAGCATCGAGGAACAGAACGTGCGCGATGTAGGCGGTGAACCCGTCGCAGACCTGCGGGTCCGCGCCTCCACCCTCACCGGCATCGCCGTCGATCCGGCGGTCGTGCCCAGCATGGTCGATGAATTCCCCGTCCTGTTCGTCGCCGCCGCACTGGCATCCGGACGCACCGTCACCACCGGCCTCGAAGAACTGCGCGTGAAGGAAAGCGACCGCATCGCCGTGATGCGCACCGCGCTGGAACTGGCAGGCGCCACCGTCACCGAAACCGAGGACGGCCTCATCATCCACGGCACCGGCGGCGATCCCCTGCCCGGCACGCCCGATGCCAGCGCCGTCGCCACCCACCTCGATCACCGCATCGCCATGAGCATGGCGGTCGCCGGCCTCGCCAGCCGTGCCGGCGTCGAAGTGGACGACACCCGTCCCATCGCCACCAGCTTCCCGATCTTCGAAAGCCTGCTCGCCAGCGCGACCGGCATGGCATGACCAACCTCGCCGCCAACATCGCCGGCTTCATCGGCATGGCCTGCATCATCTTCGCCTATGCCTATGTCACCAAGCTGGCGCGGCCCAATCCCTTCGTCCAGCACGGCGTGAACCTCGCCGGCGCGATCCTGCTCACGCTGTCGCTGCTGGTGAACATGAACCCGGCCTCGTTCGTGCTCGAATTCTTCTGGGCCGCCATCGCCATCTGGGGTCTGGTCAAGGCATGGAAGGACCGCCGCCACCGCAAGAGGAACGCGTTCCGATGATTATCGCCCCCCCAATCATCGCCGTCGATGGCCCCACCGCATCGGGCAAGGGCACGATTGCCAAGGCGCTTGCCGCGCACTTTGGCCTGCCCCACCTCGATACCGGGCTGCTCTATCGCGCGGTTGGCCGGCAGGTGTTCCTCGATGGCGGTGACCCTGACCAATCCGCCGCCGCGCTTGCCGCCACCAGCTTTCCCGAAAGCCTGCTCCACGATCCCGAACTGCGCAGTGAAGCGACCGGCGGTCTTGCCAGCCGCGTATCGGTCCACCCGCACGTCCGCGCCGCGCTGCTCGAACGCCAGCGCAGCTTTGCCGATCAGCTCGGTGGCGCGGTTCTCGATGGGCGCGACATCGGCACCGTCATCGCCCCGCACGCCCCGGCCAAGCTGTTCGTCACCGCCAGTGTGCCCGCCCGCGCCCATCGCCGCTGGCTGGAAATGCAGCGCCGCGGCGAGACGGTGACGCTGGAAGAAATCGAAGCCGACCTCGCCGCCCGCGACGAACGCGACCGCAACCGGGCCGCGGCTCCGCTGCGCCAGGCGGAAGGGGCCGCGCTGCTCGATACCTCACACCTCCCCCCCGATGCCGCCATCGCCGCCGCGATCGACCTGGTGAGGCAGCAACTGGGCCAGGGCTGAAGCCGTCCGGCCTCCCGCTCAGGCAGCGGTATCCAATGGGTCCGCGTCAGCGATGGCCAGCGGGCTGCACCGGAAAACGCTCACCTCGCCCACGCCTTTCAGCGTGATCAGTTCCGCCGCGCAGAAGCCCGAACGATCGCGCGCGCGCAGCCAGGTGCTTTCGGAAATCGCGATGCCGTTGGCGGCCGCGCAGCCTTCCACGCGCGCCGCGATGTTCACCGTATCGCCCCAGTAGTCATAGGCCATGCGCGTGGCGCCGATCACCCCGCCGACCACCGGGCCGGAATGGATGCCCGCCCGCAGCGCGACGTCGAACCCCGCGCTCCGCCCCATCTCCGCCACGCCGGCGATCACGGCGCGGGCAAAGGCGATGGCCGCATCCGCGCTGTTGCCGCTGGGCACATTGCCACCGGCAATGGCAAGGTAGGCATCGCCCACCGTCTTGACCTTTTCCACGCCCAGATCGCGTGCGCAGGCATCGGCATGGTTGAAAAAGGTGTTCAGCAGTTCGACGAGGTGGCCGGGCGAGACTCGCTTGGCGAGGTTCGAAAAGCCGACCATGTCGATGAAGATCACGCTGGCATCGGCATAGGAATCCGCCACCAGTTGCCCGCTGCGAATGCGCGCCACGGCGGCGGTCGGCAGCATGTTGAGCACCAGTTCCTCGTTGCGGGCCCGTTCCGCATCGAGCGAATCGGCCAGCTGGAAGGCCGAACGGCTGGTCAGGCCGACCGCAAGATTGATGGCGATCATGATCAGCGTGCCGCTGAAATAGCTGAGCGTGGCATAGGCCAGCTCGAACATGCGCAACTGCCCGTCCGCAATCTGCGCCAGCCAGCCCAGAAAATCGAACACCAGCCAGATCAGGAACAGCCGAGGCCGGCCGGCCAGCGTCAGCGCCGCGAATGCCGTGACGATCAGGCGGTTGATCACGCCCACCGCATGCAGCGTGGTGTTCAGATGGTCGAGGTAATCGAACAGGATCACGTTGATCCGGCCGACCAGCAGCGACAGCGCCAGCAAGCCGATAAAGTCGATCATCGGGATTTCGGGATAACGCTCCCAGAATGTCACTGCAATGTAAGTGCCGCAAGTCAGCAACGCGAAGCCGAGCAGGATCGCCAGCTGCGCGTTTTCCTGCGGTGGCAGGTACATCGGATTCACGATCGAATAAGCCAGCGCCACGATCATGAAGATCGCACCATAGACGCGCACGAACGGGCGGCGCAGCGTTCGCGCGCGCAAGTTGTAGCGCGCCTCGGTCGCACGGTCGGCAAAATGGCCGAACACACTCGGCTGTTGTTCACTCGACATCGCGCAGTACCCCGTTGATGCCCCCAGGCACTGGCCGCGCAATACCACGCATTTCCTTGCCAAACGCTAATGCTACGCGCGATTGCGTAACGCCTGCCGGATCACTGAAAGCGGGCGAAGGTTAACCGTCCTATCGTTGCAAGGTAAATGCGAAGGCGGAAAATCGACATGACAGGACAATTCAGATTCAACGACTTCGAAGGCCTGCGCCGCGCGCCGCGCGTGGGTTTCGAGCTTCCCGTCCGCTGCAAGGATGGCATCACACGGTCAACGGTCATGCTTAAGGACATGACGCAGTTCGGCGCGCAGGTGCAGGGCATCACCCGCCAGCGCGTGGGCGAACCGCTCACCCTGCTGCTGCCCGGCCTGCCCGCCACCACCGCCTATGTCGTGTGGGCCAACGCGATGACCGCCGGGCTGGAATTCGACCGCCCGCTGCATCCCGAAGCCTTTGCCGAACTGGTCAGCGACTATGCCATCGGCCACGCGCGCAAGCCTGCCGGCCTGCCGGTGCGCCACGCGGCTTGATCGTTCCGCATCAATCTACTTGCAAATCGCGGCCATCCCGCTAAGGGCCACCGCTTCCGCAAACGCCGTTGTGCGTGGCGGAAGTCGAAGAAAGCCGGAGGGGCCCCGCAATCCCGCGGACAAGCCAGCGATCGGTTAGATTGATAAGGACGCAAGGACATGGCTCTATACGAGCATGTGTTTCTGGCGCGCCAGGATCTGAGCCAGGCTCAGGTTGATGCGCTCGCCGCCACGGCCACGGAAATCGTCGAAGCCAACAACGGCAAGGTCACCAAGACCGAAACCTGGGGCCTTCGCTCGCTGGCCTACAAGATCCAGAAGAACCGCAAGGCTCACTTCGTGATGCTCAACATCGATGCCCCCGCCGGCGTCGTTGCAGAGCTGGAGCGCCAGACGGCGATCAACGAAGACATCATCCGTTTCATGACCGTTCGTGTTGAAGAACACGAAGGTGGTCCTTCGGTGATGATGCGCAAGACCGACCGCGACCGCACGCGTCGCCGCGAACGCGAGGGGGAATAACTCATGGCTCGTCCGTTTTTCCGCCGCCGCAAGTCGTGCCCGTTCTCGGGCAAGAATGCTCCCACGATCGACTACAAGGACGTGCGCCTGCTGCAGGGCTTCATGTCCGAGCGTGGCAAGATCGTGCCTTCGCGCATCACCGCCGTTTCGGCGAAGAAGCAGCGTGAGCTGGGCCAGGCGATCAAGCGCGCCCGGCACATCGGCCTGCTTCCCTACATCGTCAAGTAAGGAGCGCACCCCATGCAGATCATCCTGCTCGAGCGCATCGAGAAGCTGGGCACCATCGGTGACGAAGTCACCGTAAAGGACGGGTACGCCCGTAACTTCCTGCTGCCCGGCAAGAAGGCGCTGCGCGCCAACGCCGCCAACCGCAAGGTTTTCGAAGCTAACCGCGCGCACATCGAAGCGAACAATGCGGCTCGCCGCAGCGACGCCCAGGCCGAATCCGGGAACGTGGAAGGCCGCGAGGTCATCCTGATCCGCGCTTCGTCCAACTCCGGCCAGCTTTACGGCTCGGTCTCGGTGCGCGACATCGTCGACGCGCTGGTGGAACAGGGCGCCAAGGTCAACAAGGCCATGGTCGTCCTCGAACGCCCGATCAAGACCATCGGCGTTTCGTCGGTCAAGGTCACGCTGCACCCCGAAGTGGTCGTCAACGTCAAGGTCAACGTCGCCCGTTCGCCTGACGAAGCCGAGCTTCAGTCCAAGGGCGTGGACGTGATGTCCGCCATGTTCGACGGCGAACAGGGTGGCTTCACCGAAGACTACGATCCCAACGCAGAACCGGGCGAAATCCCGGCCGACCTGCTGGACGAAGAAGAAGCCCCGACCGAAGCCTGATCGGCTGACGGAAGGCTCTAGCCAAACGAAAAGGGCGCTCCGAAAGGGGCGCCCTTTTTTGGTTTAGGGCGCTTCTTCCCTCCGTAACGAAGCGGCGCTACACCCTTGGGCGATGAGCCAAGTCCCAACGATCCTCGCCGAACTCTCCCGCATCTATGACGCCGCCGTCGCGCTCCTGCGGGCCGACATCGCCGCCTATGCCAATCACGGTACCCTGCCCCCCGCCGAACGGCGGCACGACGGCAGCTATTGCTATCCCGAACTGCGCATCGTGTTCGCCGGCGAAACCCACGCACCGGCCACCGGCCGCGCGTTCGGCCGGCTCAGCCAGCGCGGCACTTATGCCTGCACCGTCACCCGCCCTGCCCTGTTCGACGATTATCTGGCGGAACAGCTGGAACTGATCCTCGCAGGCTATGACGTGACGGTGGAGGTCAGCCCCTCGCGGCAGGAAATCCCCTTCCCCTACGTGCTCGATGGAGCCTACGGCGCGCAACTCGGCAGCATCAGCCCGCCTGAACTGGCGCGCCATTTCCCCACCACCGAACTGGCCCAGATCGGCGACGAGATCGCGGATGGCGAATACATGGCCGGCGACGGCACCCTGCCGCTCTCGCTGTTCGACGGATTGCGCACCGATTTCAGCCTTGCCCGGCTGGCGCATTACACCGGCACGCGGACCGAGGATTTCCAGAAGTACATCCTGTTCACCAACTATCATCGCTATGTCGATGAATTCGTCGATTGGGCGGGCGGGCAGCTGGGTGACGGGAGATACGTAGCGCTATCGGGCGCAGGCGGCCTCTATCTCGATGCCCCGGTGGAAGACGCGCGCGGTCGGCTTTCCGACACGGCATGGCGGCGGCACCAGATGCCCGCCTATCACCTGATCGCGCCGGATCGGTCGGGCATTACGCTGGTGAACATCGGCGTCGGCCCCTCGAACGCCAAGACGATCTGCGACCACCTCGCCGTGCTGCGTCCCGAAGCCTGGCTGATGATCGGCCACTGCGGCGGCCTGCGTCCCACGCAGAAGATCGGCGACTACGTGCTCGCCCATGCCTACTTGCGCGACGATCACGTGCTCGATCATGTGCTGCCGCCCGAAATCCCCATCCCCGCCATCGCCGAAGTGCAGGTCGCGCTCGCCCGCGCTGCCGAACTGGTCAGCGGGGCCGGCGGCGCGGACCTGAAGACGCGGATGCGCACCGGCACCATCGTCACCACCGACGATCGCAATTGGGAACTGCGCTATTCGCACTCGGCGCGCCGCCTCAGCCTCAGCCGCGCGGTCGGCATCGACATGGAAAGCGCCACCATCGCCGCGCAGGGCTACCGCTTCCGCGTGCCCTACGGCACCCTGCTATGCGTTTCGGACAAGCCGCTGCATGGCGAGATCAAGCTGCCGGGCCAGGCGAACCGGTTCTACGAGGAAGCCATCGCCGCCCACCTCGCCATCGGCACCACCGCCTGCGATCTGCTGCGCGAACAAGGCAACCGCCTCCACAGCCGCAAGCTGCGCGCGTTCAACGAGCCGCCGTTCCGGTGACAATAAGGTCTGTTTTTCGCTTTTATACCCGATAGATAGTTCGGGGATCACGTTCAGCGCCGGAGTGCACCATGCCATACGTCAAATCTGGCGCCGAATTCGTCATTAATGCCGAACGGACCGATACCCAATTGCTCGACAATATCCACCCACTCGCCAACGGTGGGTTCATCGCCGACTGGATCGAAAGGCCGGGTTCTCTGACCGGTGCATTTGTTGCGCAGGCATTTTCCGCAACAGGGGGCGTCGCTGGCACCCAGATCACGTTGCCTTCCCCACTTGGCATCGAATTGACCGGCGGTCGTTTCGTTGAGGTCTCATCGGAATCCAATCTCGCCTTGAATACGAACGTTGTTGCCCGCTTCGCCAACGCCACGTTAACCGACTTCAGTGCCGCCACTTCGCTCGCAGATCGTGGTGCAACGGATGACCAGCTGATCCATCCCGCCGCGGCCGCGCTGCCGGGCGGTGGGTTCGTGGTGACGTGGATCGATTCAGTGTTTTCATCGAACAATTCCGTGGTCGGCCAAGTTTTCAGTGCCGATGGCAAACCCGTCACGAGCCAGTTCGCCATCGGCGAACGTTTCGGGCGCGGCTATGCCCAAAATAACGACGTTGCCGCCTTGTCGGACGGCCACATTGTAGCGCTGTGGAATGGTCGCTTGAAACCGACGTTCGAGATCCTGAACGCCGATGGCACGCCTGCGCACGCCCCCGTCGCGATCGACACTTACGGCTATGCAGGCAAAGCTCCACAATCGGGGAAATTGACCGCACTGCACGATGGCATGTTTGTGTTCACCTGGCAGGAAGGCTTTTCGCCCGACGTCTTCCATATCAAGACCTCCATCGCCATACACGCCCAGGTTTTCGACAGCGCCGGCAAGGCGGTTTCGGCCGACATCATCGTCGACAGCAGCGATCGGTCGGATGGCATCTACAGTGTGGCTGCGTTGGCCAACGGTGATTTCGCCGTTGCATGGGGCACAGAGTCCCACCTCGACCAAAGCGTCGATCTTCGCGTGTTCACCCCCACGGGATCGGAAGTCGGCAAGCAGCAGGTCGTCAACACTACTCTGGCGGGGAACCAACACAGCCCGGTGATCGCCTCGCTCGCCAACGGCGATTTTGTTGTGGGTTGGACGGAAGGCAATTCGTTCATTTTCAACCAGACAGGGTCGCGCGTCGTTGGCCAGGTCTTCTCGCTGACAGCTCCTATCGTCGGCAGCTCCAAGGCGGATAAACTGACTGGCACGGCGGGTGACGACACTTTGGAAGGCAAAGCCGGCGACGACGTACTAAATGGTGGCACGGGCAGCGACACCGCCAGCTACGAACACGCCGCGCGCGCCGTGGCGGTGTCGCTGGCGGTCGCCGCACCGCAAGGCACGGGCGCGGATGGTACTGACACGCTGCGACATATGGAAAACCTGCTCGGCTCTACCTTCGCGGATACGCTGACCGGCAATGGCGCAGCCAACAGGCTTGATGGTGGCGCGGGCAACGACACGCTGATTGGCAATGGCGGAAACGACACGCTGATCGGCGGCGCGGGTGCGGACAATCTGGTCGGCGGGACCGGAGCCGATTCCATGGAAGGCGGCCTCGGCCGGGACATCTACTTTGTGGACTCGGCGAAAGACGTTGTGCGTGAAGGGCCGCTCGGGGGAACCGATACCGTCGTCGCCAGCGTCAGCTACAGCCTGTCAGCGTATGTTGATCGGCTCGAGCTCGCTTCCGGCGCGGGTAACATCAAGGCCACCGGCAACTACCAGAGCAACGTGCTCATCGGCAACGAAGGGGACAACGTGCTCGATGGGCGCGGCGGGGCCGACACCCTGACCGGCGGCGCGGGGCACGATTCCTTTGTATTCGGAACCTGGTACGTCGGCGGCGTCGGAGCCGGCCCCTTTGGCGCTTCAACCAGCACTCAAATCCTGCCCGATAGCGTCACCGACTTCAACCCTGGCGAAGATCACCTCGATCTCAGTCGCTTGGCATATGCCGGGTTAAAGCTGTTGCCGAAGGGTACCTTGCTCGACGTAAACTTCGCGCTCGGCACGGCTGCGACAACGCAAGACCATCATGTAATCTACAACCAATCGACCGGGGTGTTGTGGTACGACGACGATGGCTCGGGCGCGCACGCAGCCGTCAAGATCGCCACCTTGGCCAACCATGCGGACCTGCACGCGTCGGACATTGTCCTCATCTGATCGCGTACACCGCTTGGGGGAATGAACAGGCAAACATTCCCCCCCCGCCACCGTGCTCACCACCCGCAATCGGCACCCTTGTTTTGCGTCGCCAGCCACTTGGTCAGCGGCGCGAAATAGCGGATCATCGCGCCACCGCTCATCTCACGGCTGCCGGTGAAGGCCTGCAAAGCATCGGGCCAGGGCTTCGATGCGCCCATCGCCATCATCGCGTTCAGCTTTTCGCCCACCTTCTTGTTGCCATAGAAGCTGCAGCGGTGGAGCGGCCCTTTCCAGCCCGCCTGCTTGCACGCCGCCTCGAAGAACTGGAACTGCAGCACCCGCGCCAGGAAATAGCGGGTATAGGGCACCACCGCCGGAATGTGGTACTTGGCCCCCGGATCGAAGCCGTCGGCGCTGCGCTCCACCGGCGGAACGATGCCCTGATACTGCTTGCGCATCTCGTTCCACGATGACTCGTAATCGGCCGGCTTGATCTTCCCGCTGAATACGCCCCAGCGCCAGCGATCGATCAGCAGACCGAACGGCAGGAACGCCACCTTGTCCATCGCCTGGCGCAGCAGCAGGCCGGTGTCCTTGTCGGCACTCGGCACCTTGGCGGGATCGAGCAGGCCGATCTGCACCAGATATTGCGGCGTGATGGAAAGCGCCATGGTATCGCCGATCGCTTCATGGAAGCCGTCGTTCGCGCCTTCCATGTAATAGCGCGAAGGCTGGCCATTATAGGCGCGCTGATAGTAATTGTGGCCAAGCTCGTGGTGGATGGTGACGAAATCGTCGCCGTTCACCTTGGTGCACATCTTGATGCGCAGGTCGTCCTTGTTGTCCAGGTCCCATGCAGAGGCATGGCAGATCACCTCGCGGTCACGCGGCTTGGTGATCTGCGATCGCTTCCAGAACGACTCCGGCAAAGTTGCAAGACCCAGCGATGTATAGAACCCCTCGCCCGCCTTCACCATCTTCACCGGGTCATAACCCTTGGCCACCAGCAGTTCGCCGGTATCGAAGCCCACATCGCCAGCCCCGGCCGGGGCGACCACATCATAGATATTGCCCCATTCCTGCGCCCACATGTTGCCCAGCAGATCGGCGCGGATCGGCCCCGTCTTCGCCTGCACCGCGTCTCCATACTTGGCATTGAGCTTGCTGCGGGTGTAGCAATGCAGCTGCTGGTACAGTGGCTTCACCTCGGTCCAGATCTTCTCGGTCAGCGCCGCAAAAGCGTCCGGGTCCATGTCGTAGTTCGACCGCCACAGCGCACCGGTATCGGCAAAGCCCAGTTCCTGCGCGCCGGCGTTCGAAAGCTCGACCATCCGCACGTAATCGGCCTTCATCGGCTTGCCGACATTGTCGTGCCAGCTGGTCCACATTTCCTTCAGCTCATCCGGATTGCGGTTGGTGCCCATTTCCGCCTCGATGTCACTGCCGCCCATCGGCTGACCCTTCAGCGTGCCCTGCCCCTTGCCGTAAAGGCCCTGGATGCGCGCCTGCAGCGTGGCGAATTCCTCCGCTCCGCCGGGTGTGGTCGGCACCGGGCTGGTGATCTGCGTGCGCATCATCACCAGCTTGCGCTTGTCCTCGGCGCTCAAGCCCGAAGCCTTGGCATATTCCGCCGCCTGCTTGGCCACATTCACCGAAAACGTGTTCGACTGCGCGTTCGATGCCGCGACCAGCGCCTCGGTATCGTCGGTGATGTTGGTTTCATAGATCCACGACACCCGGCCTGCGCGAACAGTCTCGTCGAAATAGGCCTTTTCGGTCTGCTTGATCCAGTCCTGCGGCGTGGCAGGTGCTGCGGCCGGAGCCGCGCTTTGAGCGTAGGCGGGGACGGAAAGGCTCGCGGCGGCGAGCGCCATCACGGAAACGAGTGATTTCATCGACAGGCAACTCCCGGAGAATCATGGAAACGCACGACCGCAAACGCGGCCGCGCCATGCTCCCTTGGTTAAACCGCCGTGCCTCCGCGTCAAGCCGATCCGGTAAGAAATGCAACCAGTTCGCGACCCATGTCGGGCTTGGTCACCGAACTCATGTGCGTGCCGGGGATCGTCGCGCGCCGGCCATCGGGCAGCGCCGCCGCCAGCGCGTCGGCCGATCCGTTGTCCTCGTCCTGATCGCCGCATAGCACCAGCGTGGGCATCGTGATCGCCGCCAGCGCGCTGGCGTCGGTATCCTCCATCGTCCCCAGCAACAGCCGCGCCGCGACCCGGTCGACGCCCATCGTTTTCAGGAACTGCTGCGAAAGGTACTCCGCATCACCCGGCCGGAATGTGCCGAAGCGGTCGATCACGTCGACGAAAAAGTCCTGCCGCCGCGCCCATCCGGAAAGTCCTTCCAATCCCATGCCGGCCAGCACCAGCCGCCTTGGCCGCATCCCCGCAATCACCGCCCGCGCCGCCGTGCGCGCGCCCAGCGAGAACCCGACGAGGTCGAAATCCTGCAATCCAAGATGCGCCACCAGCGCCTGCGCATCACGCACCAGCACATCCGCCGGATAGCCTTCAGCATCATGCGGCGCGGCGCTTTGCCCATGCACCCGCAAGTCCGGCATCAGGCACTCGAACCCCGCCGCCGCCAGTTGCGCCGCCGTGCCGAACTTGATCCAATTGACCTCAGCCGAGGAGAAAAGCCCGTGCAGCAGCACCACCGGGCGGCCACTCCCCACGCGATGCAGCGCCAGTTGCGCCCCGCCAAAGCCGTCGTAGAATTCCGTGGTTGCAGTCATGACGTGAGCAGCTTGATCCCCGATGCGAGCAGAACGGCCGCCAGCGCAGGGCGCAGAATATGGTCGGGCGACCGGGATGACAACATCGATCCGATCACCGCGCCGGGCAACGACCCCAGCAACAGGGTGCCCAGCAGAAGCATGTTCACGTCGCCGATGAACCAGTGCCCGAACCCGGCCACCAGCGTCAGCGGCACGGCATGGGCAATATCGGTGCCGACAATGCGCGAAACGCGCAGCGCTGGATACAGCATCAACAGCGCGGTCACCCCGATCGCCCCTGCGCCCACCGATGATATCGTGACCGCCACACCCAGCACTATGCCCAGCGCCAGCGTGGGCCACAGGGCCTGCGTATCGCCCAGCCGCTCGTGGCTCTTGGCAAAAACTGCCAGCTGCTTCTGGAACAGGGTGGCTGCCGATGTCAGGATCAGCATCCCACCCAGCACGGTCAGGATAACATGCCCGGTTTCCTTGCCGATCTTGCCGAAATACGAGACCGTCAGCAATGTAACGAGCGCCGCCGGCACGCTGCCCATGGCCAGCCGGCGCATGATCTTCCAATCCACCGTTTCGCTTTTGTGGTGAACCGCAGAGCCCGCCATCTTGGTCACCGATGCGAACAGCAGGTCGGTGCCCACGGCGGTGCCGGGGCTGATGCCGAACATCAGGACGAGGATCGGCGTCATCAACGAACCGCCGCCCACGCCGGTCAGGCCGACCATCACGCCCACCAGCAGGCCCGCCACGGCATGCAAGCCGTCAAAGTGTTCCAGCATACATCCCCCCGTGGTCCCGTGGTCGGGTCCCTGCATGGTCGCGCCGCCTTAAGGGGCGGATTGCGCATGCTGCAACGGGAATCGCGCAAGTACCTGTTTTCAGTCGGGCACGGCCAGCCCGGCTGCCTGCCATCGGTCGGCGACGCTAGGCGTCTGCTCGCTGCGGTGGCGCGGCAACGCGCGCGTGTCGAGCCAAGCCTCATGCAGGTTTTCGGCCCCGGCATGCAGGATCGGCCGGAACCGCGAAGGATCGTCGAAGCTGCCCAAGGTCAGGTCCATGCCCTCGCCATCGGTAAACGCAAAACCCAGCGGCGTGCCGCAGGCCGAACAGAACGGTCGCCGGGCAATGGGCGACGATGCGTACCAGTCCGGCGGGGAAATCCACGTGACGGCATCGGCAGGCACACCCACGAACGCCGCCGCCACCCCGCCGGTCGCCTTCTGGCACATGCGGCAATGGCAGAGATAGGCATCGTCGCTGTCGATCCGCGCGCTGTACCGCACGCGGCCGCATTGGCATCCGCCGGTCATCGTGCGGTTCGCTTCGTCGGTCATATCCACTCCTGCTATCGCGCAAGTTTCTGATTTGGCATCGCTTCGTCGTGCCACCAACTCACTTCCGGGCTCAGTGGATGCCCGTTGAAGTTCAGCCGAAAGTCCGATGGAACGCTAACCGGCCCGCACGGTTCAGGCGGCTCAAGGGAGCGCACCGCGCCACCTTTCGTCAAGGAGTTTTGCCATGAACCGTTCGAAGATACTGGCGCCCATGCTCGCCGCTTCGGCACTGTGCCTCACGTTCGCCAGCCCTGCCTATGCCGGCAAGGCCGACCGTGCCCGCGAAGCCATCGCCGCGGCACAGGCCAAGATCGACACCGCTGAATCGCTCGGCGCCGCGACCGCTCAGCCCGCCGAAACCGCCCGCGCCAAAGCGCAGCTGGCGCGTGCCAAGGAAGACCTGTCGGCAGGCCGCAAGGATGCCGCGATCGATGAAGCGATCCAGGCTTCCGCCATGGCCGATGTCGCCGTTGGCGTGATGCAAAAGCAAAAGGACGAAGCCGCGCATGCGCAGGCAGAAGTCCACGCCAGCCAGATGGTCAGCGCCCAGCAGCAGGCCGAATCCGCCAAGGCGCAGGCCGATGTCGCGAACGTGCGCGCCGACATAGCCGAAAACGCGGCCGCCAATTCGGCTGCCGACGCCGCCGTTGCGCGTGATGCGGCCATCGCGGCACAGGCCGCTCCGGCTCAGGTGGAAACCACCGTCACCACCCAGGCGGCCGCCCCTGCCGCTGCCCGCAAGGTCACGGTAAAGAAGACCGTGCGCCACCGCACCAAGGTTGCAGCGCCCGTCCGCACGATCGTGGCCCCCAGCGTGACTACGACGACGAAGATCACACAGCCGGGCAACTAACCCCGCTGCCCAACAAAAAAGGCCCGACCATCACACGATGGCCGGGCCTTTTTGCGTTAGATGGCTGGGTCAGCCCTTTTTCAGGTGACGACGGCCCAGCAGTTCCGCGATCTGTACCGCATTCAGCGCCGCACCCTTGCGCAGGTTGTCCGAAACGCACCACAGCGACAATCCGCTGTCCACGGTCGGGTCTTCGCGCACGCGGCTCACGAACGTGGCGTATTCGCCCACGCATTCGATCGGGGTCACGTATCCACCGTCTTCGCGCTTGTCGATCAGCATCACGCCCGGCGCTTCACGCAGGATGTCTTGCGCTTCCTTGGCCGAAATCTCGTTCTCGAACTCGATGTTGATCGCTTCGGAATGGCCCACGAACACCGGCACCCGCACGCAGGTGGCCGTGATCTTGATCTTGGGATCAAGAATCTTCTTGGTCTCGGCGACCATCTTCCACTCTTCCTTGGTCGAACCATCGTCCAGGAAAACGTCGATGTGCGGGATCACGTTGAACGCGATCTGCTTGGTGAACTTCTGCGGCGGAGACATCTCGCCGGTCGGCATGTAGATCGCCCGCGTCTGTTCGAACAGCTCGTCCATGCCGTCCTTGCCCGCGCCCGAAACCGACTGGTACGTGGCCACAACCACGCGCTTGATCTTCGCGGCATCATGCAACGGCTTCAGCGCCACCACCATCTGCGCGGTCGAGCAGTTGGGGTTCGCGATGATGTTCTTCTTGGTATAGCCGTCGATGGCGTCCGGGTTCACCTCTGGCACGACCAGCGGCACGTCCGGGTCCATGCGATAGAGCGAGGAATTGTCGATCACCGTGCAGCCGGCAGCAGCGAAACGCGGTGCGTGAACCTTAGTCGCCTCGCTCCCGATCGCGAACAGCGCCATGTCCCAGCCGGTGGGGTCGAAATGTTCGATATTCTGAATCTTATACTGTTTCCCGGTGTCGCCGAAATCGACCATGTCGCCGGTCGAGCGCGAGGAGGCGAGTACCGCCAGCTCGTCGATCGGAAACTCGCGCTCAGCCAGAATGGCGAGCATCTCGCGCCCGACATTGCCGGTGGCGCCTGCGACTACGACACGATAACCCATCAATAGACCCTTTCATGCGGTCGAGCCGCCCGGAATACGGGCAGGCACATAGTCATTCTTCGGTGGGAAGTCAGCGGCCCTGCATGGCCAGCCGTTGGAAATGTTTCGCGGCGGATACCCGGACCGGCGCGACCGGCCTGTCAGTGGCGGGTCGCGGTCCGGGTGGTGATAATGGGCCGTTTTCGAAACATCGCCGCGCCCCTAGCAGCACTATTACGCGCGGGACAGTGAAATTCTTCTTTTCTTACAGCAAAGCAAGAGTTGGGTGCCGATGCGCGGGTTGCGCGGTGGACGGCGGCGCGTCGCCTCGCCTATGACCCGGCACATAAGAGGAGACCCGATCTTGGCCAACCATTTCGTCCGTCCCGACACCCGCGCCTTTCTCGACATGCTCGCTGCGATGCCGCAAATGCCCTCGCCGCCCCAGCCCGAGGCGTATCGCGCGCAATATCTGGCGATGAAGAATCTGGTCGACCTGCCGCTGGGAGAACTGGCGACGATCAAGGATTTTACCATCCCCGGCCCCGCCGGCCCGATCCCCGCCCGCCTGTTCGACGTGCGCGAACGCCGTGAACCCGGCCCGGTCGTGCTGTTCTTCCACGGCGGCGGGTTCGTCATCGGCAGCATCGATAGCCATGCGAACTTCACCGCGGAAATGAGCCGCCAGCTCGATCTGCCGGTCGTATCGATCGACTATCGCCTCGCGCCGGAAAACCCCTGGCCGGCCGCGTCCGACGATTGCGAGGCTGCGGCGCGCTGGGTCGCCTCAAACCCGGCCGAGCTGGGTCGTGCGGTCACGGCGATTGCACTGGCCGGCGACAGCGCCGGGGGCCAGATCGCCGCAGTCGCCGCGATCGATCTGCGCGACGCCCCTGCTGCGGTGCCGGTGATCGGCCAGCTGCTGATCTACCCCGCTGCCGATTTCAGCGGCGACTACCCGTCCGCTGACCATTTTGGCGAAGGCTATTTGCTCACCGCTGAGGGCATGGCGTGGTTCAACGAATGCTATGCCGCCGATGTCGAACATCCGCGCGCCTCGCCGATGCGGCATGCAACGCTGGAGGGGCTGCCCCCTGCACTGGTCCTCACCGCCAGCCTCGACCCGATCCGCGATCAGGGCCGCGCCTATGCTGGCGCGCTGGTAGCGGCGGGCGTGCCGGTCATCTTTCGAGAGGCGGTGGGCAATATCCACGGCTTCATCACCCTGCGCCGCGCGATCCCCTCCGCCCAGGGCGATGTCGCGGGCATGCTCGTCGCGTTTCGCGCGCTGCTGACCGAGGCTGAGGCGAACCGCGTGATGGCGCAGGCCGCCGCATGATCGACCGCCATGCCCTGCCCTTCCGCCCCTGCGCCGGCGTGATGCTGCTCAACCGCGACGGCATGGTGTTCGTCGGCCAGCGGCTCGATTCGACGCTGGAGGCGTGGCAGATGCCTCAGGGCGGGATCGACCCGGGCGAAGACCCGCTCGTTGCTGCCTATCGCGAACTGTGGGAGGAAACCGGCGTTCAGCGCGAT
>DAICYJ010000191.1 GCA_027311705.1 Novosphingobium sp.
AGGAAGAAATCGCGCGGATGCTGTCCGGCGCGGAAATCACCGCCGAGGCGCGGGCGCAGGCGGACCGGTTGCTGGAGGGCGTGTGAGCGAGTTGCAGCAAGTGAGCGAAGCCGATGCTGCCAACGAACTGATGCGGCTGGCGCGCCAGATCGCGCATCATGATCGGCTGTATCATGCCGACGACGCGCCGGAGATCAGCGATGTGGAGTATGACGCTCTCGTGCGACGCAATGCCGAACTGGAGGAGGCGTTTCCGCATTTGGTGCGTGCCGACAGTCCCAGCCGCAAGGTGGGGCATGAAATCGCTGCATCGCCACTTTCCAAGGTAGCGCACGAGGTTCGCATGATGAGCCTCGACAACGCGTTCACTGATGAGGAAGTGGCCGAATTCGTTGCGCGGGTGCGGCGGTTCCTGAACCTGCCGGTCGATGCCGAAGTGGTGATGACGGCGGAGGACAAGATCGATGGGCTGTCGTGCTCGCTGCGCTATGAGGACGGCAAGCTGGTGCGGGCTGCCACGCGGGGGGACGGGCAGGTGGGTGAGGATGTGACCGCGAATGTCGCGCATATCCGCGATATTCCGCAGGCTCTGGCCGGCGATGCGCCCGCCGTGTTCGAGATCCGGGGCGAGGTCTATATGGCCAAGGCCGATTTCCTCGCGCTGAATGCCGCGCAGGAGGAGAAGGGCGACAAGGTGTTCGCCAACCCGCGCAACGCCGCCGCAGGATCGCTGCGCCAGAAGGATGCCACCGTCACCGCCGCGCGGCCCTTGCGGTTTCTGGCGCACGGTTGGGGCGCAAAGAGTGCGGTGCCGGGGGAGACGCAGTTCGACGTGATGCAGCAGATCGCCGCGTGGGGTGTGCCGGTTTCGCCCTTGCTGGTGCGCTGCGCCACAGTGGAGGACATGGTCGGCCACTACCGCGCGATCCAGCAGCAGCGGCCGGACTTGCCGTATGATATCGACGGTGTGGTCTATAAGGTCGACCGGCTCGATTGGCAGGAACGGCTGGGCTTTGTCGCCAAGTCGCCGCGATGGGGCATAGCGCACAAGTTTCCTGCCGAACGCGCCGAGACGGTGCTGGAAGCCATCGACATTCAGGTGGGCCGCACCGGCAAGCTGACGCCGGTGGGACGGTTGCGCCCGGTGCTGGTCGGCGACGTGACGGTGACCAACGTGACGCTGCACAACCGCGACGAGATCGGGCGGCTGGGCGTGCGCGTGGGCGATCGCGTGGTGCTGCAACGCGCGGGCGACGTGATCCCGCAAGTGGTCGAGAACCTGACACGGGACGAAGTGCGCGAACCTTATCCGTTCCCCGACCATTGCCCCGAATGCGGGTCCGAAGCAGTGGCCGAAGAAGGCGAAGTGGACGTACGCTGCACCGGCGGACTCGTCTGCCCGGCACAGCGGACCGAACGGCTCAGGCACTTCGTCAGCCGTGGGGCGCTCGATATCGAGGGGCTGGGCGACAAGACCATTGCCGAATTCTTTGCGCTGGGCTGGCTGGAAAGCCCGGCCGATATCTTCCGCCTGAAAGCCCGCCGCGCCGATATCGTCGGGCGCGAGGGGTGGAAGGACAAGTCTGTGGATAACCTGTTGGCAGCGATCGAGGCGAAGCGTTCGCCCGATGCCGCGCGGCTGCTGTTCGGGCTGGGCATCCGGCATGTCGGGGCGGTAACCGCGCGCGATCTGATGAAGCGGTTCGTCACCCTGCCGGCCCTGCGCGATGTTGCGGAGCGTGCCAAGGCTGAAGATGCCGACGCCGCTGCCGACATGCTGTCGATCGATGGTGTTGGCCCGGTCGTCGTCGAAGCGCTGGGCGATTTCTTCCACGAGCCGCACAATATCGCGGTGTGGGACGATCTGCTCTCCGAAGTTTCGCCGCCCGATTTCATCGTTGAAACCAAAGCCAGCGCGGTGGCGGGCAAGATCGTAGTATTTACCGGCAAGCTCGAAACCATGAGCCGCGACGAGGCCAAGGCGCAGGCCGAGGCCCTTGGCGCGCGGGCCGCAGGCAGCGTTTCAGCCAAGACCGGGCTGGTCGTGGCGGGGCCGGGGGCGGGATCGAAGCTGAAGCAGGCGGCGGCGCTGGGGATCGAGGTGATCGACGAGGCGGCATGGGCTGAAATCGTCAGGAATGCGGGATAATCAGCCACTTTGATGCTGTCTGCATGTTCCAACCTGGCGCACATCTGTTAGCTCATATCAAGCCTCGACCGTCGGGACGCCGCGAATATGAACGATAAACCTGTCACCATGATGACCGAGCCGCATCGCGAGGAGTTGAAGGACGACGCCGGATTGCGAGAGCTTTACATGACGGCCCACCTCGTTTTGCAAAGGATCGGCAAGGGTAAGTGGTACGATACCGGCTTTCTCATTCGCTACAACGCATCACGCGATTTCCTCGGCATCGTACGCCCGGAAGCAGTGGCACGCTTCGAGGCGCTGTTCGACCCGCTGCGCACGCGGGCGGATTATCGCATCGCCCAGTTCGAACGCCTGTTCAGCGACGAGATCGTTTCGCGGGTCAAGGAGGCGGTGGCGTCGCTGCCCAAGGCCACTTTGGAAAAACACGAGCGCAACTTTTTTGGGCGCGATACTCTGCACAACCACGCGCTGTTCACACAATTGCAGGTCTCGCTCGTGCCGCTGGTGTCCGATGTGGCGGGAGAACCGGTGGAGCCCGGATACAATTTCCTCAGCCTGTATGGCGGGGATGGCCGCTGCGGCATGCACATGGACGAGCCGATCGCCAAATGGACGCTCGACTACTGTATAGATCAGAGTTGCGAGTGGCCGATCCATTTCAGCCAAGTGATCGATTGGCCGAGTTCGTCGTGCATCGCCAATTTCGATGCCGTGGCGGTGAAGACCGATCCTAGGCTGGAATTCGAGACACATACCCTTTTGCCCAACAATGCGCTTTTGTTTGCGGGGAGTGGGCAGTGGCATTATCGCGATTCGATCCCGGATAGCGGGTTCTGCAACCTGCTGTTCTTTCACTACCATCCGGCCGGTGCCCAGCTGCTGACCAATGCCGGCAACTGGCCCGATTTGCTGGACCTGCCGGAATTGAAAGTGCTGCTGGACATGAGCAACACGGTCCACAACACCAACCGCCACGAATAGCGGCCATCGGCTCAGTCGCGCTGCAGGCGCTTGCGCAACCACAGGATCGACCAGTCGCCGCGCACCATGCGGCCCGCCAGTCGCAGGCCGGCCCTGCGATAGGCTACGCGCACTCCCGGCTCCTGCGTTTCCAGCAGTCCAGCCAGAAGCACGCTGCCACCCGGTGACACCGTCGCAGCAAATTCAGGCGCGAGATCGACCAGCGGCCCGGCAAGAATGTTGGCGATCAGCAGATCATAGGGGGCCAACAGCCGCAGCAGCGGATGGTCCATCCCTTGAGCGATAATCATGGCGAGGCGGCCGGATCCATTGCCCAGCGGCACGCCGTTGGCTTCCGCATTGCCGATCACCACTGGCCCGCAAACAGCGTCGATGTCGCTCGCCACGGCGCGAGCGCGGGGCCACAGGTGCATCGCCCCGAAGGCCAGCAGGCCGGTGCCGGTGCCGATGTCGGCCAAGTTGCGCACGATCGTGCCTTGCCGCTTCATGTGCGCCAACATGGCGAGGCAGCCGGCAGTCGTGGCGTGTTGCCCGGTCCCGAAGGCCTGGCTGGCGGGGATCAGGAAATTGCGAACGCCGGGGGCATCGAGGTCGGGATAATCGGGCGTATGCACGTAAAACGGACCTTCGCGGATCGGCTCGACGCCCTGCTGGCTGAGCGTGACCCAGTCCTCATCCGCCAGTTCCTCGATGATCAGCCGGGGTGCCCTGCCGGAAAACAACGCCGCGATGGCGGCCGTGACTTCGGCACCGGGCTTTTCCTCCAGCCATGCTTCCAGTTGCCAGTCGTCGGGCCGGTCCTCGGCCACTTCGCTGCCAGCGATGACAATGTCGGCATCCCAGTCCAGCGCATCCTCGTGCGCGATCAGGGCTGCCTGAATCGTATCGCGCGAAGCGAAGGCAGTTATTTTCCAGCTCATTTCGCCGCAACCTTCTCAAGGCGATCCTGCGCCGTTCGCGCAATCTTCTGGCATGACAGCGGATCGTGGAGTGGCTCCTCGCCAGACAGCCGTTCGAACAGCGCGCTGGCGGAGGCATGCGGCGTGATGACGATGCCGCAGTCGAGGTGCTCCACGATCGCCAGCGTCCGGCGGAACTGATCCAGACGGGCGGGGTGATCGCGGAAGCGGTAGGTTCCGAGCGGAAATGCGCTGACACTGTCGAGGTAGGTCAGCTTGCGGCAGTCACCGCCTTCGCAACTGGTCCAGGACCAGCTGGTCGACCCTTCAGTATGCGCTCCCAAAGCCATGGACAGCAGCCGGATCGAGCCCACTTCGATCATATCGCCGGAGCGGAGCACGCGGTCGACGACCACTGGCTCGAAACCCGCAATTTCCTGCGCCTGGGGGTCGTCGGCGCTTGGCCTGCCGCTCGAAAGGACGGACACAGCCTCAGTCATCGCGGCAACTTTGGCACCCGTCGCCCGTTTCAGAGCGGCCAGCCCACCAACGTGATCGTAGTGTTCGTGCCCGAAGACGATCCACCGCACACGCTTGGGGTCAAAGCCCGCAGTACGGATGTTGTCGAGGATCGACGATACAGCATCGGCGGGACCGCTGTCGATCAGCACCAGTCCTTCGGGCGCGGTGAGAAGTACCGAACTGACGTTGCAGGTGCCGACATACCATGCGTTTCCGTAAATACGGACCGGCGGAGCGGGATCGCCAAAGCCCTCTTTGCCGGCGCATTTGGCCGCCAGTGCTTTGCCGCCAGCAACATCGACTGCGGGCGGACTTGCCGGGTTCGTAGAAGCTAGGCACGCCGATGACGGGCCGAGGGCCAGTGCGGCCATGGCCAGCGAAAGTCTAGCGAACATAACTGGCTCCATTGGCGTCTATCACCGCGCCGGTCATGCTGGGGGGCGCATCGAGCGCGCAGAAAGTGGCGATGGTCGCGATCTCGCCGGGCGTGGCGACGCGGCCCAGCGGGATATCGGCCAGCAGGCCGGGGCCGCCGCGCGTGGCGAGGTAGTCGTCCGCCATCGCCGTATCGGTGAAGCCGGGTGTGATGGCAAAGCTGAGGATGCCTTGCGCCGCATAGCCGCGCGCAATGGTCTTGTGCATGGCGATCATCCCGCCTTTTGCGGCGGCATAGTGCCAGTGATCGGGCGAATCCCCCCGATAGGAGGCGCGGCTGGCGACGTGCACGATACGTCCCGGAGCCCCGCGTGCCTGCCAATGGCGGACGGCGAAGCGGGAAAGCTGCGCTGCGGCGGTGAGATTTATACGCAGCGTGTCTTCCCAGCCATCGAGCCAGGCGATGTCCGACGATTCGAGCGGGTTCGCCTGAAACAGTCCGGCATTGTTGACGAGCACGTCGATCGTGCCGCCGGCTGCGTCCAGCGCCTGTTCCCACAACATCTGCGGCGCGCCGGGATCGGTGAGGTCGGCTGCGATGTGATCGGCGCCGGGACGGCTGCCGTGGCGCAACACCCCGGCACCGCGCGCTTCGATGGCGGTGGCGATGGCTGCGCCGATGCCGCGCGTGGAACCTGTGACAAGGACAGTCTGGTCGCTCATCGCGCCCGTCTACCAGCCAATTTCGCCCCTGCAACAAGGGACTATCATTTCGCTTTCGGGACAGGTTGCGCAAGGCGGCTTTTCGACTAATAGGACTCGCATCCCGATCTGCGGCTGTGCCGCGATCCTTGCAGACTTTTGAGGGGGTAATAATGGCGCAGGCGCGCAGCAACCGGCCACTTTCGCCGCATCTCCAGATATGGCGCTGGGGCCCTGCAATGCTGGTTTCGATCCTGCATCGCGTTACCGGCAACGGTCTCGCCTTCGTCGGCCTTGGGCTGCTGCTGTGGTGGATCGGTGCGATCGCCAGCGGTGCTGCGGCGTACCAGACCTTCCTTGACTGGGTGTGGCTGGGCACTGACGGCGGCCTGCAAGTGGTAACGGCACTTTTGGGCAAAATCGTGCTGGTCGGGCTGACCTGGGCATTTTTCCAGCACATGGCCTCCGGCCTTCGCCATTTCGTGCTCGATATCGGCGCGGGCTACGAACTGGACGCGAACGCGCGCTGGTCGTGGTTCACCATCCTGTTCGGCGTGACCGCAACGGCGGTGTTCTGGGCATTCGTGCTGCTGCGTTGAGCGGCTTGGCGCATCACCTGATCCTTCGGGGGTTTCATGGGTAACGGCACTTCTATCGGACGCGTTCGGGGCTTGGGTTCAAGCCACCACGGTTCGCATCACTGGCTTGCACAGCGCCTTTCGGCGGTGGGCAACCTCATCCTCATTCCTTTCCTGATGATCAGCCTGGCCCTGATGCCCGGCCACGATTACGCGACGGTCCACGCCTGGGCGGCCAAGCCGCTTCCGTCGATTGCGCTGATCCTCATCATGATCAACACGTTCTGGCATGCCCGCATGGGCGTGCAGATCATGCTTGAAGACTATGTCCACGAAAATGGCGGCAAGATCGCTGCGTGGTTGCTGGTCAACATCCTGCCGTTCGCGGGTGCCGCCTATGGCATCCTCAGTGTCATTCGTATCGCTCTGGGGGGCGCCTGAGTCATGGCTTCCACTTCGTCTCAGCCTGCCTACAAGATTATCGACCACACGTATGACACGGTGGTCGTGGGTGCGGGAGGTTCCGGCCTGCGCGCCACCATGGGTTCGGCACAGGCCGGCCTGCGCACTGCCTGCATCACCAAGGTATTCCCGACCCGCAGCCACACCGTGGCCGCACAGGGCGGCATCGCCGCTTCGCTCGGCAACAACAGCCCGGACCACTGGACCTGGCACATGTTCGACACCGTCAAGGGCTCGGACTGGCTGGGCGACCAGGACGCCATCGAATACATGGTGCGCGAGGCTCCGGCTGCGGTCTATGAACTCGAACACGCCGGCGTTCCCTTCAGCCGCAACGCCGAAGGCACGATCTATCAGCGCCCGTTCGGCGGCCACATGCAGAACATGGGCGAAGGCCCGCCGGTGCAGCGCACCTGCGCAGCGGCGGATCGTACCGGTCACGCCATGCTCCACGCTTTGTACCAGCAGAGCCTGAAGTACGACGCAGACTTCTTCATCGAATACTTCGCCATCGACTTGATCATGGAAAATGGCCAGTGCCGGGGCGTGATCGCGCTGTGCATGGACGATGGTTCGATCCACCGCTTCCGCAGCCATGCGGTCGTTCTGGCGACGGGCGGTTATGGCCGTTCGTACTTCACCGCGACGTCTGCCCACACCTGCACGGGTGATGGCGGCGGCATGGTACTGCGCGCTGGCCTGCCGTTGCAGGACATGGAATTCGTGCAGTTCCACCCCACCGGCATCTACGGCGCGGGCGTGCTCATCACCGAGGGCGCACGCGGCGAGGGCGGGTATCTGACCAATTCCGAAGGCGAGCGTTTCATGGAACGCTATGCGCCTTCGGCCAAAGATCTGGCCAGCCGCGACGTGGTTTCGCGTTCGATGGCGCTGGAAATCCGCGAAGGACGCGGCGTCGGTCCGCACAAGGACCACATCTTCCTGCATCTCGACCACATCGATCAGAAGGTGCTGGCGGATCGCCTGCCCGGCATCACCGAAAGCGGCAAGATCTTTGCCGGCGTTGACCTGACGCGCCAGCCGCTGCCGGTCGTGCCCACGGTGCACTACAACATGGGCGGCATTCCCTGCAATTATCACGGCGAAGTCGTGACCATCGGTGCGGACGGCAATCCGGAAACGATCATTCCGGGCCTGTTCGCGGTGGGTGAAGCGGCCTGCGTTTCGGTCCACGGTGCAAATCGCCTCGGCTCGAACTCGCTGATCGACCTTGTCGTGTTTGGCCGCGCTACCGGTCTGCGCCTCAAGGAACTGATCAAGCCGGGCACGTCGCACAACGCACTGCCCACGGACAGTGCCGATCTGTCGCTGACCCGGCTCGACCACTTCCGCAATGCCAAGGGCGGTTCGCCCACGGCCGAAGTGCGCACCGAGATGCAGCGTACGATGTCGGCCCACGCCGCAGTGTTCCGCACCGATGAGCTGATGGCGGAGGGCAAGGTCAAGCTTGCCGCCACCTATGAGCGGATGCAGGACATCAACGTGTCCGACCGGTCGCTGAT
>DAICYJ010000222.1 GCA_027311705.1 Novosphingobium sp.
GCGCGTCTATGCGCCCAAAGTGGCGAACCCCGCGTTCGCATCGAAGGGCAAGCTGATCGGGGTGCCGGCCATCCCCATTCCCGGCCGCTCTGAATTTCGCGTACCGATCATGCTGCCGCCGCGGGTTCGCCGGAACCTCAAGGAATTCGATCCGCACGTCGTCCATGTGTCTTCACCCGATGTCACGGCGCACCGGGCGGTAACGTGGGCGCGGCGCAGGAAGCTGCCGGTGCTGGCTTCGGTGCATACGCGGTTCGAGACGTATCCGCGATACTATAACCTCGCCTTCATCGAGCCGTTCGTGGAGGCGATCCTGCGGCGGTTCTATCGCCGGTGCGACGCGCTGGTGGCCCCATCCGAATCGATGGCGCAAGTGCTGCGCGACCAGCGCATGAATTATGACATCGACATCTGGTCGCGCGGTGTGGATCGCGAGAACTTCAATCCGGGGCGGCGCGACACCGCGTGGCGGCAATCGCTGGGCTTTGCCGACGACGACATCGTGATCGGATTCCTGGGCCGGCTGGTGATGGAAAAGGGGCTGGACGTGTTTTCGGACACGATCGACCAGCTGGTGCGAAAGGGCGTGGCGCACAAGGTGATGGTGGTGGGCGAAGGCCCGGCGCGCGAATGGTTCACCGCGCGGCTGCCGCATGCCGTGTTCACCGGATTTCAGGGCGGCAAGGATCTGGGCCGCGCCGTGGGCAGCATGGACGTGCTGTTCAACCCTTCGATCACCGAGACGTTCGGCAACGTGACGCTGGAAGCCATGGCGTGCGCAGTGCCGGTGGTGGCGGCGGCGGCGACCGGCAGCCAGAGCCTGATCGACGATCAGGTTTCCGGCCGCCTGATCACGCCCGGCGCGGTGCGGCAGTTTGCCGAAGCGCTGCGCGTTTATGTGGAAGACCCCGCCCTGCGCGCCAAGCACGGCGCGGCGGGCGAAGCGCGCAGCCTCGATTTCAGCTGGGACCGGATCAACCAGGCAGTGGCCGATACTTACGTGCGGCTGATCCGCCAGAAGGCCAAGGACCGGGCCAAGGGCAAAGGCTGATTTATCGCAGAACGCCGGCCTTTTTCATTTGAACAGCGTAGATCAGGAAAAAGATCAGCGCTCCCCAGATGATCGCCACCATCGCGGCGGGCGGATCCTCCGGCGGGTGCAATACCAGCATCTGATACCCCTGGCTGACCGCAAGGCCGAGCAGCGACAGCGCGAACGCCGTTACCGCATGGCGCGAGCGCATCAGCAGCAGCACCGAGCCAGCGAGCGATCCCCATACGCCCAGCGCCCAGAAGGCGGTGAGCCATGCCGGGAAGCTTTGCATATAGGCGACGGACTGGTCGTTCATGCCCATTTCCCGAAAGTAGGACGCAGGGCTGACGTGGGACATGACGTAATCGTAACAGCCAAAGGTGTTCCACAGCAGGCTTATCGTGCCGATCGCCCAAAGATGGGCAGGCGCTGATTGTTTCGCGGCGGTTTCCATCGCATTCTCCCCTTTGCGATTGGCCTTCAACGATACTCCTGAACGCGGGTGCGGGCAATTATTCAGTTGCATCGATCCAGTCGAACGCCAGCGGGGCTTCGCGAAAGGCAAAGCGATCGATGTGGCGGGCGACCGCATCCTTGATGCCTTCGAGCTGGTCCGGCTCGCTTGCGGCGATTGTGCAATCCAGCGTTCCGGGGGTGGCAACAAACGTGACGACGGCGTCGCCTGCCCAGGATGCGCCGCGCGCATCGCGGGGGAACACGATGCGGCCCTGTGCTTCGTCGAAGGTGACTTCGAGGTTGTGCTGCCAGTGCTTGCACACCTGTTGCAGATAGCGGCTGGCGCTGGTGGTGGGCACTTTGGCGGTACTGGTCGTGCTCATAGGCGTTCGATCTTTCTGGCTGCTTCGTCGAGGATGTCGGCGATCTGGTGGGCGGCGTCCTTGTTAAACCCTTCCGCATTGATGCGGGTGCGCAAAGCGACCTTGAGGTTGGTCATTGCACGCACCACCGGGGGGCTGGCTTCACGGTTGCTCGCATCGGCGAGCGACTTTAACCGCGAGCGAATTACGGCAACTTCTTCGCTGCGGCCAACGAGTTCGGCCCGGCCCGCCTCGGTCGCAGTGAAGGCCTTTCTTGCGCCTTCACCGGGGACTTCGGCGATCAGCCCTTCGTCGACCAGCAGGGCCAGCGTGGGATAGACGACGCCGGGACTGGGCGCATATTGCCCGCCGGTGAGGTCTTCGACGGCCTTGATCAGTTCATAGCCGTGGCGGTTCTGTTCGGCCAGCAGATGCAACAGGAACAGGCGCAGTTCGCCCGAAGCGAACATTCGTCCGCGTCCGTGGCGTCCGCCGCGTCCGCCGCCAAAGCCGCCGCCGAAGCCGCCGCGTGCTTCATCGCCGCCGTCTGCGAAACCTCCACCGAAGCCCCGACCGAAACCTTCTCCGAAACCGCCTGCGCGGTGCATCATCATCTTCATTGCCCGATGGGCATGGCTGCGGCCTCTGCCGGATTGGTGTTCATCGTATCGCATATATCTCCTTTCGATTCGATTGCTCTACGATATATCTTAAAACGCTCTTTGCAAGAGGTGGTGAAAATTTGCGCGCCTGCGCCTATCTGCAATGCACAGCATGGCCGATCTTTTTGCCCCTCCCCCGCAGGAAACCCCGCGCGACCGCGCCGCCGACGATGGCCCGCTGGCCGACCGGCTGCGTCCGCGTGATCTTTCCGAAGTGATCGGACAGGACCACCTGACCGGGCCGGACGGCGCGATCGGGCGCATGGTGGCAGCCGGCAAGCTTTCGTCGTTGATCCTTTGGGGGCCGCCGGGCACCGGCAAGACCAGCATCGCCCGCTTGCTCGCGGATGCCGTGGGCATGCGCTATGTGGCGCTGAGCGCGGTGTTTTCCGGCGTGGCAGACCTGAAGAAGGCGTTTGCCGAAGCCGATGCGATGGCCTCTGCCGGGCGCAGAACGCTGTTGTTCGTGGACGAGATCCACCGCTTCAACCGCGCGCAACAGGACGGTTTCCTGCCCTTCGTGGAAAAGGGCACCGTAACGCTGGTGGGCGCGACGACCGAGAACCCGTCGTTCGCGCTCAACGCCGCGCTGCTCAGCCGGGCGCAAGTGCTGATCCTGCACCGGCTGGATGCAGCGGCGCTGGGCGAACTGCTGCGACGGTCGGAAGACATTACCGGGCTGCAACTGCCGCTGACCGGCCCGGCGCGCGAGGCACTGGTCGCATCGGCCGATGGCGACGGGCGGTTCCTGCTCAATCAGGTGGAAACGCTGTTCGACGTGTCGCTGCCCGCGCCGCTAGATCCCGAAGCGCTGGGCAAATTCCTGATGCGGCGCGTGGCGGTGTACGACAAGGACCGCGACGGGCATTACAACCTGATCTCCGCCCTGCACAAATCCCTGCGCGGATCGGACCCGCAGGCCGCGCTATACTACATGGCGCGGATGCTGACAGCCGGGGAGGAGCCGCTGTACGTGCTGCGGCGGCTGGTCCGCTTCGCCAGCGAAGACATAGGCTTGGCAGACCCACAGGCGCTGGTGCAGTGCCTTGCCGCCAAGGATGCCTACGAGTTTCTGGGAAGCCCGGAAGGCGAACTGGCGATCGTGCAGGCCTGCCTTTACCTCGCCACCGCGCCCAAATCGAATGCCGCCTATGCCGCGATGAAAGCTGCGTGGAAATCGGCGCGCGAGACCGGATCGCTATCGCCCCCCGCCAGCATCCTGAACGCGCCGACCAAGCTGATGAAGGATATCGGTTACGGCAAGGATTACGCTTATGATCACGATGCCGAGGACGGCTTTTCCGGTGCGGATTACTGGCCAGAAGAGATGGGGCCGCAGGTGTTCTATCGGCCGGTTGAGCGGGGGTTCGAGCGCGAAGTAAGCAAGCGGCTGGAATGGTGGGACAGGAAGCGGCGCGAG
>DAICYJ010000238.1 GCA_027311705.1 Novosphingobium sp.
TGCGGTGGCGACGACGATCAGGTCGACCGATTTGGCTTCGATGCCCGCAGCGGCCAATGCCTTGCGCGCGGCTTCGGTGGCGAGCGTGGCAGTCGTTTCGCCCTCACCCGCCAGATAACGATTGCGGATCCCGGTACGCTCGACGATCCATTCGTCCGTCGTATCGACCTGCTTTGCAAGTTCGGCATTCGAGACAGCGCGTGCCGGCAAGGCCGAGCCGCTGCCCATGACGATCGAGCGCACGATCATGCGTTCTTCTCCGCCACGATGCCGGCAACAGGCGCGGCGGCTGCCGCAGACGCTGCCGGGGCCAGGTTGCGACCGGTGTTGCGAATGGTTTCCATTCCGACGTTGGCGAGGTCGGCCGCGATGCGTGTCGTCAGGTTTTCCTCCAGCAGGCGTGCGGTAACGGCAACGGCATGGGCAACGCCCAGTGCCGTTGCCCCGCCATGACTCTTCACCACGATGCCGTTGAGGCCGAGGAAGATCGCGCCGTTATGATTGTTGGGGTCGAGATGGTGCTTGAGCAGTTCGGTGGCGGGCTTCGATATAAGGAAGCCCACTTTCGAACGGATCGAGCTGGAAAAACTGCGCTTGAGCAGGTCAGCGACGAAACGGGCCGCGCCCTCCATCGCTTTCAGCGCGATGTTGCCGGAGAAACCGTCGGTGACAACGACATCAAAATCGCCACGCGACAGCGTGTTCGCCTCGGTAAATCCGTCGAAGGTGAACGACACCGCCTCGCCAGCCTGTTTCAGCATGGCAGCGGCATCGCGCAAATTGTCGGTACCCTTGGTTTCCTCGGTACCGATGTTCAGCAGGCGCACGCGCGGCGCCTCCAGCCCGTTGACGATCCGCGCATAGGCCGCACCCATGATCGCGAACTGCACCAGATTGCGAGCGTCGCAATCGGTGTTGGCGCCCAGATCGAGCATGACGAGATCGTGCTCACCCAGCGTGGGCACCAGCCCCGCCAGTGCGGGCCGGTCGATGCCCGGCATCGTGCGCAATGCAAGCTTGGCCATGGCCATAAGCGCGCCGGTGTTGCCGGCACTGACGGCAGCGCCCGCGTCGCCCTGCTTCACCGCGTTGATGGCAAGGCCCATCGACGTGGTGCGCGAGCGGCGCAGCGCCTGAGTCGGCTTTTCATCGCCGGAAACGACGTCGGGCGCGTGGAGGATCTCCGCTGCGGCCCGCAAGTTGGGGTGGCGGTCGAGGGCGAGCTTGATTCGCGTTTCGTCCCCGACCAGCAGGAACTGGAAACGCTCGTGCCGACGGCGGGCCAGAGCCGCGCCTTCAACCATCACGCGCACGCCTTCATCACCGCCCATCGCATCGACGGCGATACGCGGCAAGCTCATGCTACGACGTCCCCCCCGAACCTGGCCTTAAAGGCCGACGGCGATGACTTCGCGACCGTTGTAGTGACCGCAGGCGTTGCACAGGTTGTGCGGACGCTTCAGTTCACCGCAGTTCGAGCATTCGTGGAATGCTGCGACTGTCAGCGCATCATGGCTGCGGCGCATGCCACGGCGTGACGGCGAGGTCTTTCTTTTTGGGACTGCCATCTCGGCACCTGTTCCTGAATTTAAATAGTGTCTGTCACGGGCGCGATAGGCAAATCCGGATCGCCGCACAACCCTCTGTGCGATTCGCACGTAAGGGGTTTTGAGACAGGAATGCGCCGATCGCTGGCGAAGGCGCGCCTATACGGATTTTTGTGTGCTTTGCAAGCGCAGCGCGCCTATCACGGGCATTGATAATAACCAGGGGGAGTACAAAAGAGGATGTTCCTGCCAATAACACTGGCCGCCGCAGGCGCTGCGGCCCTGCTGAACGTGTGGCTTTCCATCCGCATCGGCATGGTCCGGACCGCGCAGAAGATCTCGGTGGGCGACGGCGGCTGCGAGGAATTGATCCGCCGCATGCGCGCACAAGCAAACTTCATCGAAAACACGCCCATCGTGCTCATCCTGGTCGCCGCAATCGAGGCCGCACGGGGTTACAATCTGTGGTTGGCCGGAGTGGCGGCACTCTACACGCTAGGCCGAGTGGCCCACGGCGTGGGCATGGACGGCGGCAAGCTGGGCACTGGCCGGATGATCGGCACGCTGATCACCATGCTGGCGCAAGTCGGCCTGGCCGTGTGGGCAGTGACGATCGCGCTGGATATGTAGGCACTTTCCGCAGAACGTCAGGCCAGCACCGCATCCGCGACAAACTGATTGGTCTGACGTTCCCGGCCAAACGTGCTCGTCGGGCCGTGGCCCGGCACGAACGTGACGTCGTTGCCCAGCGGCCACAGCTTTTGCGTAATCGCGGCGATCAGATCGTCGTGGTTGCCCATCGGGAAATCGGTGCGTCCGATCGAGCCCTGAAACAACACGTCGCCGACGATGGCGAAGCGCGATGGCGCGTGGAAGAACACCACGTGGCCCGGCGTGTGACCGGGGCAGTGGATCACGTCCAGAACCAGTTCTCCGATGGTCACCGTGTCGCCATCATGCAGCCAGCGGTCGGGCTCGAACACCTTGGCCGGGATGCCCCAGCGCCCGCTGTCTTCCTCCAGTTGCGCTATCCAGAAGCGGTCCGCCTCTTCCGGGCCTTCGATGGGCACGCCCAGTTCCTTGGCCAGCGTGCCGGTGCCGCCGCAGTGATCGAGATGGCCGTGGGTAACGAGCAACTTCTCGATGGTCACTCCGGTCTTGGCGATGGCCTGCTTCAGCTTGTCGAGATCGCCGCCCGCATCGATGAACGCGCCGCGCATGGTCTTGGTGCACCACACCAGCGTGCAATTCTGCTGAAGCGGGGTCACGGGGATGATCGCCACTTTCATGGGCGGCAGGGTCGTTTCGGTCATGGAGCGGAGATGGCGCGAGTGGAGAGGAAATGCAATCGTGCCGCTCCGCCCGTGTTACAGGAACGGCATGACCGCGACCCAAAATCCCGCCGCCGACATCGTGAGTCTGCGGCTGACCCGCGCCATGATCGAGGCGCTGGCTACGACACCGGGGCCGCGACGACTGATCGATTGCGATGCCGATGAACTCGACGCAGCAGGGCTCGACCTGTCGGGCTGGGAGTTCGAACGCTGTTCGCTGCGCCATGCCAATCTGAGGGGAGTGGGGGCATCGGGATCGCTCTGGCAATCATGCCGGGGCGCTTTTGCCGATTTCACCGGGGCCGATCTGGGCGAAGCGCAATTTCGCGGAAGCGACTTCAACAACGCTGCTTTTCGCGGAGCAGCACTAGGATCGGCGCGATTCAATGATTGCAAACTGACCGGTGCAGACTTTTCCGAAGCGCGCATGATGCACATCGCCTTCGCGGAAACACTGCTGGTCAACGCGCGGCTGCCGGGCGCTTCGTTTCATCGGCAAGATCTTGTGAGCATCGATTTCGGACAGGCAGATGTGCGCAAATGCGATTTTCGCGGTGCGCGCTTCGAAGGATGCAGCCTGCGCGATGCACAGCAGGCCGGATGCCGTTTCGAGGGCGCAGACTTGCGCGGGGCGGACCTCGGCGGGCGGCGACTGAGCGACGCCAGCCTGTTTCGCGGCGCGATCATCTCGCGCGCGCAGGCCGGGCAACTGCTGGCCGAACTGGGGCTGGAAGTGCGCTAGGCTGGTTACAGCCGCCCGCCCTTCCACACCACGCGGCCAACGATCTCCACATCCTGCATCGCGCGTTCCATGCGCGGGTAGGCGGGATTGTCGCTGATCACGCGCAAAGTGCCCGCAGGGCCGGGTTCGAGCCGTTTGACCAGCAGCACGTCGTCCAGCCGAATCACGTGAATGCCGGTGCGCATCGGGCGCGGGGTGCGGTCGACGAGGATTTCGTCGCCATCGCGCAGTGTCGGCTCCATCGAATCGCCTTCGACCTCGATCACCGAAAGGTGCGCTGGTTCCAGCCCCTGCCCCTTCAGCCAGCGGTTGTTGAAGCGCAGGCGGCCAGAGGGAATTTCCTCTGCAGCGACTGCACCCGGCCCAGCGGATGCTCCCAGCGGCAGGCGCGGGATATCGGCCCAATCGGCCAGTGCAGCGCGGATTCCCGTCGATTCGGCCTTGGCACGCGGCATCGCGCTGACCACCCCGCCCCGCCCCGGCGCACCGAGTTCGGTTTCCGGAACGCCGAAGAATTCCGCGAGCGTGCGGCGGTCGGTTTCCTCCAGCTTGCGCGGACTGCCCTTGCGCACAAACTGCTGCAGATACGTGGTATTTCGCCCGATCAGGGCTGACAGCGCCGAGAGGCTAACGCCGCGATCCCCCGCCAGAACAACGAGTCGGCCGCGGGCCCCGTCGTCGGGTTCTATAATGGTTTCCATTTCCTTGCTCCAAATTCGAAGGACTTTTCCTAGACGTGTAGGATTTTTACGTCAACATAGGAAATGTCCTTGAACGAGTCTCGGGGCAAAAAAGTTGGAGGGAAACACATGCTGATCTGGAAAATCGAACGCTTCCTCGCCGCCACCGGCATGCCGGTCACCAAATTCGGCCGCCTTGCAGCGTCCGATCCTCGCCTTGTCGGCGACATGCGCAATGGCCGCGAGCCCCGCATTGCGCTGACGAAGCGTCTGGAACATTTCATGAACGATTATCGGAGCAATGTCCATGTGGCTTGATCGCACGCTGTTCGAACGCAAGTCCATGCCCCGTACGGCCGAATCCGCCGCTCCGCGCCTGCGCCTTACCACGGGTGAAAAGTTGCTGCGGGCGGCGCTGGCGCTGGCGGGGCCAAACGCCACGCTGGTCAGCCAGCGCGAGGCACCCTGGGCCAGCATCACCTTTTCCGGGGCACGCCACACGATAGTGCTGGCATTCAACGGCTGGGAAGCCTGCGACGATGCGGAAAACCTGATTGCCGATCTGCCCGACCACGAATTCCGCATTCCCAACGTGCTGGTAGCCGATGCCACAGTTATCCGCTCAAATCAGGAACTGCTGCCCTGCCCCCGCATGGAAGTAGAACTGGAATTGCTACTGCTTGACGAGAAGTGAGGGCTTGCGCCCCTTACCGTTCCATCACCAACCGCTTTTCGGCGCCATCATCTGCGGGGCGGCCTTCGCGCCCACCCACAGGTTCATGTCCACCTTGTTCGATACGCGGAAGGGCTGGCCGTTGCTGCCCAGGAACAGCTTCTCCATTTCCTTGCGGTTGAACGGGCGGGAGCCGAGGCGGCCGAACACGGCCATCTGACCGCCGGTTTCATCGACGCCGCGATCGCGGTCCAGCCCCTTCGACATCGCCAGCGCCGGTGACGGCGTGCGTGCCCAGGCGATCAGCTCGGGCTTGGGTTCAGGCGAGAATCCATAGAAGTTGGGCTGGCTTTCGGGCGAGGTGAGTTGCACCACCTTCATCCCGTTTCGCCCATCCGCCACATAGGCGAACAGCGAGGCGTTGGTCGAAGCGACGATCACGTCTTCCGCATCGTTCAACTGCCCACCGGCGGTGAAGGCCTGATAGATCGCAGGCCGCACCGGCGCGGTGATATCCACGATCACGAGGCCCTGTGCCTTGGCCGCGACATAGGCATAGGTGCGCGAAAGATAGACGCGGCGGGCATCGGCCAGCGGTACAGTCGCCTGCGGCACCGGCTTGGGTTCCGCAAGATTGGTGACGTCCATCAGTTCGAGGCCATTGGCCGTCGTGACCCACAGATAACGGAACTGCACTGCGGTGGCGCGCGGATCGCGCAAGGGCACGACCGAAGTCACCCGCGGATCGAGGCAGGTTTCGCCGCCTTTCGCCGCGCTCACTTCACAGGGCTTGCTGGGTGCCCACGGCTTGGTCAGGTGAACGGTGACGAGCGCCTTGTCGGTAACGACATAGGCATAATCGCCTGCCAGCGTGATGTGCCGCGCGCCCGTCAACACACCATCAGGGTTCCACGTGAGCGCGCGGTCGAAGAAGTTGTTGCGGAACTCGCCATCGGCCAGAGTATCGACGTTGACCGCGATCAGGCCTTCCACGGCGTCGGTGACGAAGGCGTAGTGATAGATCGGGCTGAACGGCTGTTCCTGATTCAGCCCGCGCAGTTCCGGTGTATTGCGCGTCGGCGCGATCGACTGGTTGGTGGGCAGCGCCATGCAGGTGGCGTTCGCGGTATCGACATGCGTATCGTGGCCCAGCGGCGAGAACGGTGCCTTGGTGATGCGTTCGGAGAAGCCCTTGTCGCCCACTTGCGCGATGTCATAGGCGCGGAAACCGCCCTTGCCCTCGGCCACGTACATGTATTCGCCGCGCATTTGCAGGCAGCGCACCGCGTCACCCGTGCCCTTGGTGGCGTTGGTGAATTCTTCGCGACCGGTGGTTTCGCCCGAAAGCTTGCCATCCACGATGGCACCGCGCGTCCAGTTCTTCAGCTCGCGGCCGTTCTTTTCAACGTGCTGCTTGTAGAAATCGGGATAGGCGTAGCGTTGCAGATAGCTGCCGATCACCGCCTGCGGTTCGTCCCATTCGGTGACCCGAACGGCCTCGAACCCGCCCTGAAGGCCGGTCCATGCGTTCATGCCGACGAAGTTGACGTAGTTGGTGCCCAGCAGCAGCAACTGCGCCATGATCGCGTTGTTGTCGTCTTCCTGGCTCAGGTGGCAATCGGTGCACTGCTTGGTTTCGTTCAGGCGCACGGTGTGTGGAAAATGCGGCGCAAAAGCCTGCGAGGAGTAGCCGATCGACGAGATCGGCGGCTGCTGCACATAGATGCGTTCGCGGTTGATGTTGGTCGACGACAGGATCAGCGCCGAGGTGGAGCGGATCGGCGCGGTGATCGCCTCACCGCTGACCGGATTGCCGCTGGCATCGAACTTCACCGGATCGGACCCCGACGACTTGTTGCGCTGGTGCTTGCCCAGCTGGAACATGTCGTCGCGCGCGACCTGCGGGTTATAGGTCGCGTAGTTGCGGGTATAGTCTTCCTCGTACTTGTGGACCGCCGATTTCCAGTTTGCCTCAATCGGCAAATGGCACCCGGCACACGAGGTCGTCCACGACAGGTGGCAGGTGAAACAAGCCATGTCGTCGTCATTGTGCGCGCGGGCTTCCTTCGCCACGCCAGACCCGAAGCGATAGACGCCATCGTCGGAGCCCGACTTCGCCATCAGCTTGGCGCGCGCGGCCTTGGGATTGAACACTGGCTTGCCGTTCGGCTCGGTCACGCCCCGATACTGCGGATCGACCGATTCCTTCACCAGGCTGACGCGCCATGACAGGTTCGGGTCGATGATCGAGCGCTGGATCAGCACGCGTCGGCCATTGGCCTCGGTCGTCCATTCAAAGCGGCGCTGGCCATCGGCATTGCGCAGCAGCGACAGGTTGTTGCCCTTGGGCGGCGCAGCCAGGTTGGACGTCATCAGCGTGGGATAGGCATCGGGCGTGCCGTGGCAGTCCTTGCACCCAATCTCGACCGCATTGGCAACCTCGCCATAGATCATGCCGTTGCCGTGGCTGTCCTGGCTGAAGTGGCAATCGGCGCACTGCATCCCGATCTGGGCGTGGATATCCATCATGTGGACCGACTTGCCGGGGTTCGCGCCGGGTTCGACGAACTTGCCCTCGCCCGCCTTGCGCCATTTCTCCGGATCTTCGGGCGAAATGATGTGCGCCTTGTCGGTGCCATAGGACGACATGTCGCCATCCTCGTCGAGCAGGTTGCCGCGCCGATCACGCTTCAGGATCGCGCGGAAGTTCCAGCCGTGGCCGTGGTAATCGGCAAACTGCGTGTCCTTGTTGCCCTGATTCAGATCATAGACGTTGCGCAGGAACTCCACATCGCGCCACAGCCCTCGCGTGGCCGCGCCTTCGGGGTTGCGATCGAGAACCTCGCGCTGCTCGTTCTTGTTCGGGTAGAACTGCGTCTTGAAAGCACGCTGCCAATCGGCATCGGTGATGCCTTCGGGACGGGGCGTGGTGTTTTCGCGACCCGGCCACATGCGCGGCGCATCGGATTCGTAATCCCACATCGTGTAGCCGAGGTAGGAATTCAGGAAGATGTTCGGCTGGTGCATGTGGCAGTTCATGCACTGCGCGGTGGGGATCGCGCGGGTGAACGCGTGGACCAGCGGGTGGCCGCTTTCGCGGTCCTGCATTGCCACCGGGCCGCCGGGCGCGGCGTGGCCCTTGGCATCGAGGCCGGCCACGGCGTGGGCTTCGGATTGGCCCATCGCGTGGGCGTCCATCGAACCGTGCGGAGCAACGCCCTTTGCCGGAGAGAACGTGAGCTGTTCGGCGGAGGAAATGGCCTTGGCGCAATCGCCGGCCTTGTCTGCCGATTGCGCGGGATCGCTGGCATCGCCGCCGAGGAACTTGCCCTGCCCGCCCAGAACGGTGCCGCGCACGTGCTCTTCATGCGGATGCTTGGCCGCGTCGTAGGAGCCATAGCCGCCGGAGCGGTGCTCGCCTTCGCGCAAGCCGTTGATGGTGGGATCAGCCGTGATGGTCTGCCCGTCGCGCCCGCACTTGGCATAGGCCAGCGAATGGCGTGGCTCACGGTCGTTGGCGTAGATCACGTGGCAGGCGGCGCAACCGGACGAGCGATAGTCGCCCGGCTGGTCGTTGGTGCCCATCTGGAACAGGAACGGGTCGTTCAGGCGGGTCTTGTGGATGTTCAGCACCGGGATTGCCACGCGCAGGCCGGTGGCGGGGCCGCGGTTCGATTGCTTCAGGTCGGGACGCCCCGGCTCGTCGAGTTTCTGGATCGACCCAGTCGAATTGGGCAGGCCGATTTCTGGGAACGCCGGATTGATGACGCGGCCGCCATCCTCGAACACGCGGAAGATGTCGCCCGGCGGGATCGTGTGCCACTTCGGCAGCGGATACATCACCGGCAACGCACCGCGCGCCTTTTCCGCCGGGGTGACTGTACCCCACATCGGCTTGCCGTCCGCGCCGATTTCCTTCGACGCGGACTTGAGCAGCGCCGGTTCGCCCGTGCGGGTGAAGCTTTCGCCGAACAGGTAATTCTTGAACGGCACGATGCCGTTGTTATAGGCCGCGCCGCCCCAAAGCATCGCGCCCGTGCTCATCAGCGAGCGTTCCGACGCCTCGATGATCGACATGTGGCAGGCACCGCAAGAATCGCGCGCCACGCGGTAGTCCGAAGGGTTCACGAAGCGGATGAATTCAGGGCTTTCCTTGGCCAGCAAGGTGTAGGACCGCTTGGGATTGGCCGAACTGGGCCACCCCCATGCCACCGGGAAGTTCGGCAGCACGTGCGCGTCCTTCATCGCGGCGACATAATCCATCGAGCCGCGATTCCAGCTCTTGTCCGCCGAAATCTTGCTGTTGCCGCCGTGGCAATCGACGCAGGCGAGCACCACCGCCGGGCTGGCGTGCATGGTGCGATGATCGCTGGCGGTGTGGCAGCTGACGCAACCGGCGTTCTGCTTGTCGACGTGCGCCCACTGTTCCTCGGCCGTATCGCCGGGCTGGCCGCGCGGAGCGGCGGGCGCGCGGACATGCGTGATCTTCTGCGCCGCTTCCTCGCCCGATGCCCACAGCGCGGTGGGCAACAGCAGTGCCATCAGCGCGGCGACAACCCAGCGGATGAATGCAGCGCGGCGGGCGGGGTGTGGGTGCTGCATCGTCAGAACGCCAGCGTCGCGTTGGCGAGGACGGAATAGAAGCGGCTACCGTGGTTGCGCTGGTCGAACAGGTCCTTGAACCCGTCACTGGCCTGAAGCACCGCGCCGGAAAGGCGGAACACCACGTTCTGCGCCGCCTTGGGCCGCCAGATTGACGAAAGCGACAAGTCCCAGCCGATGCTTTTGGGGATCGAGCCTTCGTTGCGCAGCACTTGCATGACCTTGGTGTTTTCGAACCACAGGTGGTTCGCGTTGGCGGAAAGGCGCCAGTTGGGCGTGAGGTCGAAATCTCCACCCAGCCCCGCCAGCATCGTGCCGGGATTGATGAAGTTCGATTGCCCCTGGTCTTTCGACGTGCGCAGCGAATTGAGGATGCCGTTGCGGCCGTTTATCGAAACAGCGCGGCCACCGCCGGCAAACGGGATCGACTGGCGGATCCAGTACGAGGTATCGGCCCCGGCGAACTGCGGGTTTTCATAGATCGCGTCGAAGCCGCCCTCGGTCTTGTCATAAGGGTCGCTGTCGCCGCTGGCATAGAGGCCGGACAGTCGGAAGCGCATCCAGTCGACGTCGTAGCTCGCCTCGGCAGCGGCGAACCACGCCTTGATTATGGCGGGGCGGCTGGTGAGGAAGTTGTTCCGGTCCTCGCCCAGCGCGGCATAGGCCTGCCCGGTCAGGTTCATGCGGCCGATATGGCCGTCCACCGCATAGCCGAGATAGACGACGTCATACTGGCGCGGGCGCAGATCGCCCAGCAAAGAGGGCCGCACCGGGAAACCGTTGTGATCGGCCTTGAACCGGTCTTCGCGGTTCATGTTGTAGGTGACCGAGACCTGGCTGGTGAGGCCGACCACCGGAAAATCCTGGCGATAGAGGTTGCCGGTGAAAATCCAGTCACGCCGCAGCGCCTGCCCCAGATCGTTCAAGCCGGAGTTGGTGTCCTTCTCGATCCGCCAGAAGGCCGCGAGATTGAACTGCACGCGATTGTTGTCGCGGTTGCCGAACAGGCGCACGCCCAACTGGTTGTCGTTGAACAGGAAGCCGCGAAAATCGGACTGGAACGGCTGGATGCCCGCGCGCACGGACACGAAATCGTAGCGCTTCGTATCGAACCGGCCGATGTGGTAATCGACGAAGGCTTCCTGGACGCCAATGAACGCATCGGTGCGGCGGGTGCCCTTGGACGCCTCGACGAACAGCACGCGGCGTTCGGGCACCTGCACATGGTTGATATTGGCAGCCAGCAGCACGCGGTATTCAACAATAGGCGGCTTGTAGGCGGTCTCGCCCTTGAGCAGCGAGAACCCCGCCAGCACCGTCTGCGACAGAACAAGGCTGTGGCTGCGGCCGAACGTGTCGTTCGCGTCGGGGTTGGTGGTCGTCTGGTTGCCGACCGGGATAGGGAAGCTGCGCGGTTCCACCACCGTGTCCGAAATGGCATTGGCGATGAAGAACCAGTCGTCGCCCTTCAGGAAGCCGGGCCGTTTGCCGCGTGCCAGCGGGCGGTCACCCTTCAGCAGGCTGTGATGGAACGGATCGATGTCCGAATGGCAGACATACGCGAGCTTCGGAAACAGCGTGTAGAGCGAAGTGTCCTTCTTGCCCGTCTGCGCATCTTTCTTGGGGCACAGCGAGGACATGATACGCCACCGATCGGGCACGCCCACATCGAGGCCGAGATCGCCGACCGGGCCTTCGCCGTCATACTTGTCGTAAAACGCTTCGGGTTCGGGAGCGTTGACCGCGCCGGGATTGTCCTGGTCCACCCGGTCAGGCAGGTCCTTCTGGTGCCCCGGCCGGCGGCGGCCGTCGATCAGCGCATCATCGGCGGTAATCGGGGGGGTGGCATCGGCAGCAGGTGGGGCAGCCGGTGCGCCGGGTGCCTGTCCCTCCCCTACCGGCATCGGCGGCGCTTCGGCCTGCGCCAGCGGGGTGGAAAGCGCCAGCACCGGCGCGATCAGGGCGGCACCCGTAATCACAACCCCTCGCAGACGTTCTGTTCGCTGGTATCAAGGAATGGCGCGAACGGGCAGTTCACATAGCGCAGGCGAACGCCCTCGCCCACTTTCACCACGATCCGATCCGCGCGGATATCCTTGGGCGCATTGCCGATGCCGCCCACTTTCTTGCCGCCGTTGTTCGCGCCAAGGAAGGCGATCATGTCATCCTGATCGATGCCGTCACCCGAAATGCCGATGGCGCCGACCAGTTTGGTGCCTCGATAAAGCGGCACCGATCCGGGGAAGATCTGGATGCCGTTGGCCAGCCGCTTGCGATCGGGGACATTGGTGCATTGCTGCTTCACGTCCTTTGCCTTCAGCGCGCCTTCGACAAACACAGCATGCTGCACGATATCGGCGCTGATCAGCGCGCTTTGCAGGCCGGTGGCGAAGATGCTCCAGCGGTCGATCGGGCGCGAGAGCGGGCCATGGGGGCGGCCGACTTCGCCATCGGGGAAGAACGGGCGCGACAGATTGCCGCCGGAACGATCGGCAAAGGCAACTTTGCCCGTGAGCGCAGTAGGATCCTCAAGGAAATCGCGCACCTGCTGGACAAACGCCGGCACCCCGGCATCGACATCGCCGAGGATCTGGTTGGCCGCTTCCTTGTGCGAAAAGAATGCGGCGGTGCGCGCCTTTTGCAGCGAAACGTCGGTGCCGAAGATCGGCGCATCCGGCCCGCGCACGAGGCCCAGCGGCGTGCCGAGGCTGTCCACCACCGAGATCGTCACTTGGGCGCGGCTGTCGAGCGGACGGCGGATCTGCGCGCGGGCACGGCTCATCACCTTGAACGCTTCTTCGAGCACAGCGCGCACTTCGGCGGCGGTGAGCGGCTGGCCGATATCGACCGCGTCGGTGCCGCCCCGTATCGGGTAGCGATCGTTGCCCGCGCCATCGGTCAGCACGAAGGCATCGGGGTTCGAGAATTCCGCCGCCGTGGCATAGCGGAAGCCGCTGGCCTCGGTGCCATAAGGCGTGCCGGGCAACACGCCCAACCCGTCGAAATAGCCGTTCACTTTCACAAGCGTGCCGATGACCTTGTCGATGGCCGCAAAATCGCTTTTCAGCGGGTGCAGCCCTTCGACGCGAGCATCGGAAAAGCGCAGCGTCGATCCATCGACCGGGATGCGGTCGGCGCGGATGTCAGCCGCCGGCGCGAACCCCTGGATACCGGCCAGCGCCATGTATTCCTCGGGGTCGCCATCGACGTTGCTGGTGTCGGGATCGAAGGCATAATCACCATCGGCCATCACGCCGATGCCGCCCACGACCACGCCGTTCTTGTAAAGCGGCAACCCGCCCGCATCGGCGGCGAGGCCCAGCGGCGCGCGCTTCGGCCCGATGAACGCGGCGGAACCGACGTTGCCTTCGATGAAGCGGGTGTTGAGGTCCGAGCAAGGCAATTGGCTGAGCTGCACGCCGAACAGCGGCCCACCTTCCAGCCCCGGCGTGATCGGCGCTGGCGGGAAGTGCTGCTGCGTAATCATGCTGGCAGTACGGGTGGAAAAGGCATTGCCGCTCGACGACAGGTAGGCAGCCGTCACCGCCTTGGAAATTGCGCCCATGGTCGCTTCGACGTTGCGGTCCTGCAGGTCGACCGGTTCCGGGTTCGGCACGCCCTCGCCGGTGATCTTGCTGGTGACCAGCCGCGTGGCCGCTCCGTTCATGCGGAACACCGCGAGCACATTGCCGACCCGGTCGACCACCGAGATAATCGCGGGATAGTTCAGCGCCTGCGCCTCGCCCGCCGCCTGCGCGATGATTTTCTTGACGTCGTCGGTGGTCAGCGCGGCCTGCGCGTATTCGGGGAACACCCGGCTCGAGCCCGGCGTGGGCGAAGGCGTGGGCGTGAAGGTGCCGCCGGATGAGGAATCCCCGCCGCCGCAGCCGGCAAGGCACAGCGACAGCGCCGCGACCATGCCGGTGCTTTGCCGGAATGCACCGGGCAACCGCATCAGCGCAAGCTCCGGATCGACCGGATCGCGCCGCCCAGCGCGCGGCGGAAGGCGATCGGCTGGAACCCGTTGGGATCGCGCACCGCAGCATAGGCCTGGTTGACCTGAATGCGCAGCCCGCTCGCGCCGCCACCGCCGACCATGCCCGAATTGACCATGCCGTTCAGCAGCGTATCGATCGCCATCACGGACTGGACCGAGCCTTCATAATCGGTGAACCGTTCGGAAATCGCATCGCTGGCGATGGCATCCATGATCGCAAAGGTCTGATCGCGGCCGAACGAGGCCCCGGCCATGCGTGACGAAAGCGCATCCGCCGTCTGGCGCAGCGCTTGCGCCGCCGCCACAGTCTCGCCACGGCCCACACCCATCGCGCGATGGAACGCCTTGCTGCGCGCATCGAACGTGACCGCCAGATCGGGCGCCATCACCTTGGCCGCCGCGAGCAGCAGGATCATGTTCTCGTCGTTATAGGGCGGCATGCCGGCGGCGATGGGACGGCCCGGATTGGGCATCACGGTCAGATTCGGCTGGTCGCCATCACTGATCCGGCGGTGGCACGAATGACAATCATAGAAGGTGAATTCGGGGAAGATCCCGTCGCTCGCCTTGCCTGGCTGGCTGAACAGTTCAAGGCTGCGCTTGACCGCTTCTGCCTGGCCCACGGCCCACATCCGCATCGAATTGGTCTTGCCCTTGCGCTGCGCATAGTCCGCATCCTCATCATGATGGGCTTGCAGCGTGGAGAACAGGTCCATCTCGAACGACATGCGCGGATGGCCGGCCGCCATGATCCGGTGCGCGATGAATTGACCCTTCGCATCGCCGGAAAGGTGGCAATCGAGGCAGACGCCGGCGCGGGTGCGGGGGTTGGTCAGGTCGGTCATCCCCTGCGCCACATTGCGCGAATGCGATGCACCAACGGTGGTATGGGTGGCAAGCCAGCCGCCGGCATTGCCGTGGCAACCTTCGCAATCGACGCCATCGGCCTGACGCAGCGCGCCGGGCGAGGCATGGCAGCCGGCACATTCGCGCTGAACGCCCGCGCTATCGAGGCCCATGCGGCGGATGATGCCCTGCCCGCGCGGTTCGCTGATCACGCGCCAGGCGCGGCTGTGCGCACCGGTGGGCGAGCTTTCTTCCTGCCAGCGCAGCAATTCGTCCTGCCGCACCGGCGTGCCGCTGGCGACACTGCGGCCGTGGCAGGTGGAACCCGCACAGCTGGCGACGCCCATGTGGGAGCGCAGGGTGCCGGACGGGTTTTCCGCACGCACCGGCGTTGGCGAAAGTGCGAAAGCGACAGCCAACGCGCCGCCGGCCATCAGCAGGCACAGCATCGCGGCCGCAAAACCGGAAGCCGGCAGCGATCGGCAGGCGGCGTTAAGCCGTCGCAAGAACATCGATATGTCCGGCATTGCCCCTCGTTCCTGCCATCGCTGATGCCGGATCGGCGCTTTTAGCCCCTGATCCCGCGCGGTGATAGTTTTGCAATGCGACCCCGGACCACCAGCCTATCCGTCGGCCCCATTTGGTTCAAGCCCGGATTTGCCCATGTGGGCTAGCCCGTTCGATTTGTCTTCTCAGCTGTTTAATCCGCCCATCATGTGCGGCGGATCACCATGTTGCGGATTTCGGACATGTCCTCCATCGCAAAGCGCACGCCTTCGCGGCCCAGCCCCGAATCCTTGACCCCGCCATAGGGCATGTTGTCGACGCGATAGCTCGACACGTCGTTGACGACGATGCCGCCCACGTCGAGATCGTCCCAGGCTTCCAGCACTTTGTGGATATCGCGCGTGAACAGGCCAGCCTGCAGCCCGAACTTGCTGTCGTTCACTTCGGCAAGCGCCGCCTTCCAATCCGTGAATTTGGACAGGATCACTACCGGGCCGAACGCTTCTTCGGTATAGACGTCCATGTCGCGGCTGCAGCCTTCGAGCAGCGTCGCTTCCAGCATGTTGCCCTCGCAACCGCCGCCCGCCAGCAGGGTGGCCCCGCCCGAAACGGCCGCGTCGATCCAGCTTTTGAGCCGCGACGCTTCCTTGGCCGAGATCATCGGGCCGATGAAGGTGTCGCGGTTCTTGGGGTCGCCAGAAATCAGCGTCTTCACCTTGGCAGCCAGCATGTCGCGGAAGGTGTCGTAAATGTCGGCGTGGATGATCACGCGCTGCACGTGGATGCACGATTGGCCGGACTGGTAGTATCCGCCGAACACGATGCGGGCCAGCGCGTGCTCAAGATCGGCGTCCTTGTCGACCACCACCGCCGCATTGCCGCCAAGTTCGAGCACGACCTTCTTCTTGCCGGCCTTGCCCTTCAGGTCCCAACCCACGCCAGGCGATCCGGTGAACGACAGCAGCTTCAGCCGCGGGTCGGTGGTGAACAGGTCCGCGCCGTCGCGGCTGGCAGGCAGTATCGAGAACGCGCCTTCGGGCAGCACGTCACATTCGGCCAGCACCTCGCCCATGATGATCGCGCCCAGCGGGGTCAAGCTGGCGGGCTTCATCACGAAGGGGCAGCCCATCGCGATGGCGGGCGCGATCTTGTGCGCGGCCAGGTTCAGCGGGAAGTTGAACGGCGAAATGAAGCTGCACGGTCCGATTGGCACGCGCTTCCACATGCCCATGTAACCCTTGGCACGCGGGGAAATGTCGAGCGGCTGGACCTCGCCGTAATTGCGCGTAGCCTCTTCGGCGGCGATGCGGAAGGTATCGATCAGGCGGCCCACTTCGCCCTCGCTGTCGGCGATCGGCTTGCCCGCCTCGACGCACAGGGCATAGGCCAGCTCTTCCTGCCGCTCGGTAAACCGCTTGACGCAATGGTCCAGAACATCGCGCTTTTCATAGCTGGCGAGCTTCGCCATCGGCTCCGCCGCACGCACCGCGCCGGCAATGGCCTCGTCGATCACGTCGGGCGTGGCGAGCGCGGTATGGAACGCCACCTCGCCGGTGAACTTGTCGGTCACCGCCAGATCGGCGTTGGGCTGCACCGCCTTGTTGTTGAGGTAAAGCGGGTAGACGTCTTTGAGCTGGACCATTGCTTCGCGACTCCCCCCTCCCGTTCGCGGGAGGGGTCGGGGGTGGGTTCTTCAGGGTGGAACGCCCACCCCCAGCCCCTCCCGCAAGCGGGAGGGGTGAAACGGTCAAAGCGCCTTCGACAGCGCCTTGATGTCGATGTTCAGGATCTGGTCGTTCTCGGAATAATCGACAGGGCAATCGATCAGGTGGACGCCGGGCGTGCTGTTGCAGTGCGCAAGCAGTTCCTTCAGGTGATCGGCGCTTTCCACGCGATAGCCATTGGCGCCATAGCTGTCGGCGTATTTCACGAAGTCCGGGTTGCCATAGGTCAGCCCGAAATCCTCAAAGCCCATGTTCGCCTGCTTCCAGCGGATCATGCCATAGCTGTTGTCGTTGAGGATCAGCACGGTGAGGTTGAGGCCGAGGCGGACGGCCGTCTCCATCTCCTGGCTGTTCATCATGAAGCCGCCATCGCCGCAGATCGCCATCACCTTGCGATCGGGATAGAGCATCGCGCTCATCATCGCCGAAGGAAGCCCTGCGCCCATCGTCGCCAGCGCATTGTCGAGCAGCACCGTGTTGGGATGATAGGCGGTATAGCCGCGCGCGAACCAGATCTTGTAAACCCCGTTGTCGAGGCAGATGATCGCGTCTTCGGGCAAGGCGTCGCGGATGCTCTGGACAAGGTAAGGCGGGAAGATCGGGAAACGCGCGTCGGCGGCGAGCGGCGCGGTGTGGTCGACCTCGGCCTTGCGATAGGCCAGCATGTGGGCGAAGTCCCACGTCGGATTGGGCGTGATCGCTTCCTTCATCTGCCAGATGGCGTTGGCAATATCGCCGATCACTTCGAGTTCGGGGAAATAGACCGGATCGACTTCGGCGGTCTTGGTCGAAACGTGGATCACCGAGGTGCCGCCTTCACGCATGAAGAACGGCGGCTTTTCGATAACGTCATGCCCGATGTTCACGATAAGGTCCGCATCCTCGACCGCGCGGTGGACGAAATCCCCGGCGGAAAGCGCGGCGCAGCCCAAAAAGCTGGGATGCCGTTCATCGATCACGCCTTTGCCCAGCTGCGTGGTCAGGAACGGGATGCCGGTTTTTTCGACGAATTCGCGCAGCATCTTGCCCGTCATCTTGCGGTT
>DAICYJ010000239.1 GCA_027311705.1 Novosphingobium sp.
GCCGATCCGGTCGATGGCATAGCCCAGCCGCACGAACAGCGCTTCGAGATCGTATTCCCCGCTCACTTCGATTTCAGCGGGTTCGATGCGGACGTAGTCGATTACCAGGCGTTCCTGCGCGACCAGTTTGCCAACGTCGAAACCCAGCGAAGCGACGTTCTCGATCAGGTCGGCAGAGCGTTCCTCGAAGCTCACGAACACGCCGTTTTCGCCGTACGTGGTGGCGCCATTAACTAGAAAAGTCATCGCAAACAGCGTTTTGCCGCAACCGGCTGCGCCGCACAGCAGCGACGGCCTGCCCTGCGGCAACCCGCCCATGGTCACATCGTCGAGGCCGTTGATCCCGGTCGGCGACTTCAGCAGTACGCTCGCCGTCCCGTCAGCAGTGACTACGGTGGTCAATTGTCGATCCCCCCGCTGACCAACTTTGGTCCAGTAGTGGGAACGGCTTCGCCGTCAGCAAATTCGGATTGCCCCAACGCGCGCAGAACGGCTGTTTCGACGTAATTCGTCAGGCTCCGGTTATCGGCGCTGGCGTGCTGCCGCGCGCGTTCCAGCAGTTCACAATCGAACCTGAATGTAACCGGCTTGCGCATCGAACCTCGCATTTCCGAAAATCGTCCCGCCACGTATGTACAATTGCCATACGCCCGCCGATGCGATTGGTTCCGCGAGGAATATCAAGCGATCCGCTGAATTGTCAGCCGTTCTTCTTCGACTTGTGCGCGGCGAGAAGTTCATCGAGTTCATCGATGCGCAGGCGTTCCGGCGTACCTTTGGCCAGACCTTTCAGGCGGCAGGCGGCCCACAGGCTTTTGCGTTCGGCTTCCAGTGCTTTCAGATAAAGATCGGCCATAATTCAGTTCCTTTTTCCGGGCTTTCCGGTGCGCTGTTTGCGCGTAGCCTGCTGGGCTGTGCCGGCTTCGTCCTCCGCCGCCAGTTTCGCCCAGCGTGCCAGCCGCACCGGCTCCAGTGTTCCAGCCGACAGCGCGGCCTGGATCGCGCAGCCCGGTTCGCCAACGTGGCTGCAGTTGGTGAACCGGCATTCGAGCACGAGCGCGGCAATATCGTCGAACACGTCGGCGATGCCGGTGGGGGCATCGGCAATGCGGAATTCGCGCATGCCCGGCGTGTCCATCAGCCAGCCGCCGTTGGCCAAGCGATGCATCTCGCGCACCGTGGTGGTGTGTCGGCCCTTGTCATCATGATCGCGCACGGCCTGCGTGGTAATGCTGTCGGACCCGCGCAAGGTGTTGACCAGCGTGGATTTACCGACGCCAGATGATCCCAGCAGGGCCACGGTCTGTCCCCGGCCGCACCGTTCCGCCAGCCGGGCGACGCCGGCCGGATCGCGCGCGTTGACGAGTTCGACCGCAAGGCCCGGCTGCAATGCCAACGCGGCCTCGCGGAAATGTTCGGGATCGTCGGCAAGGTCGATCTTAGTCAGCACGATCACCGGCGTGACCGAGACTTCGCGTGCCAGCACCAGATAGCGTTCCAACCGCGCAATGTTGAAATCATCGTTGCACGAGGTGACAATGAACAGCGTGTCGACGTTGGCGGCGATCAATTGCAACCGGCGGTCGTCCCCCGGCGCGGGGCGTTTGAACAGGCTGGTGCGATCGAGGATGCGCTCAAGAACCAGCGTTTCGCGGTTCACCAGCAGCCAGTCGCCCACGGTAGCGCGGTCCTCATCGCCGCGCGATTCAGCCAGCCGCGATCCGATCAGTTGATCCACCCCCTCGCCCATCACCGCGACAAGGCCGCGATAGAGTGCCGTGACACGCACCGGCAGGCAGGCCTGCGCCTCGTCCGCCGAAAGCTGATCGGCAAAAAAAGGTTTCCAGCCAAGATCGGCGAGTGTGGTTTCGGGTGCAAGCATAGGCTTGGGCAGGGACTTTCAGGATACGCGTGCGGGAGGCTGGCCCTTACAGGCCATCCGCCCGGATAGATAGGTTGTCCTGCCCGGGGCGACAAACGAAGAGGGCCGGAAGTTTCCCCCCGGCCCAGCCCTTCCATCAAAGCCATTCCATTACAGGGGCAGTGACCTGTTTAGAACTTTGCCCCCAGTTCCACGCCGACGAGGCGGCGCGCACCCGGCGAGATGAACGATCCGCCGAACTCGATGGCTGGGATCACTTCGGCCAGATACTTCTTGTCGAGCAGGTTGTCCGCAAACACCGTCAGCGAATAGCGCTCGCTGCGGATGCCTGCGCGCAAGTTCACGATGCCGAAGGCATCGCGCCGCGTGCGATCGTACTTGCCGTCACCGACGAAGGCCGGAAGGCCCAGCGCGGAGATCGGCAGAAGGCCCGAAAACAGCGTCGGCGTCGTCTGGTTCTGCACGGTCGAGAACCATGTCGGGCCGGTGAGGCGATAATCGGTGCGGGTAAAGAAGCTGAGCGAATCGTTGATCGGCTGGTCGATCTCCATGCCCAGGTTGAGCGTGTAATCGGCCGTGTAGGGCGACTTGTTGCCGATGGTCGTCGGGCGGGCGCTGTTCTTCTTGATCTCGCTGTCGGTATAATTGAACGATCCGAAGAACTTGACGCCCTTCACCGGCCGCGCGGTGACGTTCAGTTCCACGCCCTTCAGGTTCACCTTGTCGATGTTCGAAACCACACGCAGCAGGCCGAAGCTGCCGACGAAGAATTCGAAGAACTGCATGTTGTGAACTTCGGTGTAGTAACCCGCGAGATCGAAGGTCAGCTTGTCGTCCAGCAGGCTGCCCTTGATGCCGGCCTCGAACGCGCTCGACCATTCCTTTTCATACTTGTCGGTGATGTGGACATCGGCGTTGATGAAGTCGACGAAATTGGCCTTGATCAGCGCGGCCGAACCCTGGTTGTTGAAGCCGCCCGATTTAAAGCCGATACCCCAGTTTCCGTAAATATTCAGGCCCGGCGTGGGCTTCCAGCTGAGCGTGACCTTGGGCTCCAGCTGCTTGAACGTGGCCTTCTGCGGCGTCAGCGGGCCGAATGCCTGACCTGGATTGATCGGGCCGCCGGTGAACGGATCGAGCGCATCGGGCACGATCGAGCGGCTTTTCCGGCGCTCGATATCATAGCGCAGCGCGAGGCCGGCATCGAACTGGTCGTTGGGCTTGTATTCCACCGATCCGAAAGCGGCAAACACGTCGGTCTTGAAGCGATCGGCCACCAGCAGCGAAGTGGGGTTGGCGGAATCAGGCGCGTTGTAAAGCTGCTTGATTACGCCCAGCCCTTCATCCGCACCAAGGCTGACGCCAGTGGTGCGCTTGATGTGCAGGTAATAGGCGCCCAGCTGCCAGTTGATCGGCCCGGCATCGCCGATCAGGCGCCATTCAGTGCTGAAATCCTGCTGCTTGCGCAACTGGTACTGGATGCCGTCGCAGGTGGTCGGGCTGTAGGGACCGAAGGTGGACCCGGTCGCGGGGGCGAATATGAACGGCACGGGGATCTGGCCGATGGCGCCCGGAGAATTGACCGGGAAACCAGTGTTGGCGGCGGTACTGGCAAAACACTGGTCCACCGCCTTTTGCGCCGCCGGATTGGCCGCACTGATATAGCGGGCGAAATCGGCGGAGGTGCCGTCGGCCACCAGATCCTGATTGACGTTTGAATAGAGTCCCCATGCCACCAGCTTCAGCCTGTCCGAAAACTCATGATCGATCTTGATCGAGGCATCGAAGCTGGTCTGGTCGTTGGTGGGGCGAATGTTCGAATAGAAATTGAACGGATGCTTGTTAACGTCCTCATAGAAATCCGGGTTTACGCCAGCAAAGTTGGGGAGCGCGAAGGCAGCGTTGAAGGGCAGTGAGGCACCGTGGAATTCGGCGTAGCGGGCCTTGATGTCGACTTGCGTGGGGCCGCCCTGCCCCACCATCACCCGGCCATCGACCGCCCAGTTTTCCTTGTCGTCCACCGTCTTGGAACCGCCGGTGAAGGTGTTGTGATAGAACCCGTCGGTTTTGTAGTAATAGCCCGAAAGCACGAACCCCGCCGCGCCGCCCAATGGCCCGGTGACATGCGCGGTGCCTTCGAACGTGTTGTACATGGCGTACGATCCCTTGATCGCGCCGGTCAGCGTTTCGGTGGGCTTGAGCGTTTGCAGCACGATCGCGCCCGCCGCAGCGTTTCGGCCATAGAGCGCGCCTTGCGGCCCCTTCAACAGTTCGACCTGCTGCAGCGTGCCCTGCGGTTGGTTAAGCTGCGCGGTGTTGGTTTTCAGAATGCCGTCAACCACCAGCGCCACCGAACTTTCGGCATCGCGCGCGCCGTTTATGCCGCGAATGTTGATCTGGGTATCGCCGGCCTCCGCCGTGCCGGTCACGATGGTGACGCCGGGAGTGAGGCCGACGAAATCCTGCGCACTGGAAGCGCCGGTGTTGGCCAGCGCCTGCGCGGTGAGCACCGAGACCGAAGCCGGCACATCCTGCAGCCGCTCGTTCTGGCGGCGCGCGGTGACGATGATCGCGTCCGAAGGTTCATCGGCCTGCGGTTCGGTCGGAGGAGCCGACTGGGCGGCAGCCGAGCCACCCGCCAGCGCCAGCCCGGCGAGCGAAGTTGAAAGAAGCCAGTGGGAAACACGCATCGTAAACTCCCTGTTTTTACGCCGCCTGCCCGGTGCCTGTGCATCCGACCCGGCAAGCGCCCCGATTTTGCCTGCCGCCCTTTTTAGAAACCCCATGAGCAACATGGCTTGATCAAGATGCAGAGTATTGTATACAAATATGGTTGGTCAAGTTCTTAGGAGAGGAATATGTCGCGCGCCTCAGACCGTGCCTATGGCGCGATCCGCAGCATGATCCTTTCGGGCGAACTGGCTTCGGGTGCGCAACTGGGCGAAGAGGCGCTTGCCGAGGTTTGTGGCGTGTCTCGCACCCCTGTGCGTGAGGCGTTGCGCCGGCTGGAAGCAGACATGCTGGTGGTGCGCACCGACACCCAGCGCAGCTTCGTGGCCGACTGGTCGATCGACGATGTGGCCGATGCTTTCGAACTGCGCGCCAAGCTGGAAGGCATGGCCGCGCGGCGCGCCGCCGAACGCATGACGGCCGAGGTGCTGGACCGCATTCGTTCGGCCAATCGGGTGATCGGGGTGGCTGTGCGCCAAACCAAGCCCGATATAGCCGGCTTCCTCGATGGCAACCGCGAGTTCCACGCCGCCGTGATCGATGCAGCAGGATCGCGCCGGCTGGCGGCCTTGCTGGGATCGTTGGTCGAACAGCCGGTGGTGTGGCGCACGGCGTATCACTACAGTCGCGAAGCGCTCAATCGCTCGCATTCGGAGCATGAGGAACTGGCTGCCGCCTTTGCGCGTGGCGATGGCGCCTGGGCCGAGGCGATCATGACCGGGCACATCCTGCGCGCGTACCATGCCTATGCCGATGCACACCGCGGCCTCGCCGTGCCGGAACCGCGCGAGGTGGCTGCGTGATGTATACAAACTCCGTCGAGATCGTCGAAGTCTCTCCACGAGACGGATTGCAGAATGAGAAAGTGCTGATCTCCACCGCCGACAAGCTGGCGCTGATCGAGCGCGCCATCGGGGCAGGAGCGCGGAGGATCGAGGCAACGAGCTTCGTCAAACCGC
>DAICYJ010000001.1 GCA_027311705.1 Novosphingobium sp.
GCACGCACCGAAGAAGCGGGAACGGGCTGGAATGCCCATCCTATCAAACGCCTGCCTGCGCGCACCGAGCAATTGCTGGGCGTGATCGAGCTGGACGGCACCGGGAAGGGATGGCTCGCCCCGGTGGACAAGCGCGTGCGCAATTCCGAACCGATTTCAGACATGGGCGGTGCCGAAGCGGGGCAGCTCGTGCTGGCCGAACCGGTCGGCCGTACCACGCGTTCAGGGCTGAAAGTCACGGAAATCCTGGGCGATCCGCTCGCCCCGCGCGCTTTCAGCCTGATCGCGATCCACAAGCACGGCATCCCGATGGCCTTTCCCACCGACGCCATCCAGGAAGCGAAAGTCGCCGCTTTGCTACCCTTGTCGGAGGACAAGCGCGAGGATCTGCGGGCCATTCCCATCGTCGCGATCGATCCCATCGACGCGCGCGACCACGATGACGCGATCTGGGCGGAACCGGACGGCGAAGGCGGCTTCCGCGCCATCGTCGCCATCGCCGACGTCAGCTTTTACGTCCGCCCCGGCGGCGCGGTGGACCGCGAGGCTCGCAAGCGCGGCAATTCGGTATATTTCCCCGACCGTGTTGTGCCGATGCTGCCCGAAGTGCTCAGCGCCGACGTCTGCTCGCTGAAAACGGGGCAGGACCGTGCGGCGATGGCGTGCCACCTGACCATCGACGCGCAGGGCCGCGTCACGGCGTGGCGCTTCACCCGTGCGCTGGTTCGCATCGCCGAAGTGATTGCCTACGAAGAGGCTCAGCGCCGGATCGACGAGGGTGATGCGCCCGAGTATCTGCAAAACCTGTGGGCAGCTTGGCGCCTGCTGGCCAAGGCGCGCAGCGACCGCGATCCGCTCGAACTTGAATTGCCCGAACGGCGCGTTGTGCTCGACGCGCAAGGCAAGATCGCCGAAATCGCGCTTCGCGAACGGCTCGATGCGCACCGGGTGGTCGAAGATTTCATGATCGCGGCAAACGTCGCGGCGGCCAAGGCGCTGGAGGCCAAAGTCGCGCCGGTCGTCTATCGCATCCATGAACCGCCGAGCCGCGAGAAGCTGGTCGCTCTCAAGGACTATCTCGCCACGTTCGGGCGCAAGCTGGCGATGGGGCAGGTCATCACACCCGGCCTGTTCAACCGCATGCTGAAGGACGTGACGGACGAGGCCGAAAAGGCGCTGGTGATGGAAGCCGTGCTGCGCAGCCAGACGCAGGCCTATTACGGCCCGCGCAATGCCGGGCATTTCGGCCTGTCGCTGGGCAGTTATGCGCACTTCACCTCGCCGATCCGCCGCTATTCGGACCTGCTCGTCCACCGCGCGCTCGTCGATGCCTACCTGCTGGAACAGCCGCGCCCAGAGGGCACCGAGATCCCCGCGACCTCCGGGCTTTCCGAACGTGACCGCAACGACCTGACGCGCGTAGCGGAAGCGATCAGCATGACCGAACGTCGCGCCATGATGGCCGAGCGCGAGACCATCGATCGCTATGTCGCCGCATGGCTTTCAGGCCGGGTGGGCGAAGTATTCGACACGCGCATTACCGGTGTGCAGAAGTTCGGCCTGTTCGCCACGATCATCGGGCTGGGCGGCGATGGGCTGGTGCCGGTCTCAACGCTGGGGTCGGAACGCTTCGGTTATGACGAGAAGGCGCAAGTGCTGGTCGGCGAACAAAGCGGCGACCAGTTCGCCATCGGCATGATCCTGAAGCTGCGCCTTGCCGAAGCCAATGCGCTGACGGGCGCGCTGAAGTTCGAGCCGGTGGACATGGAACCCGGCGCCGGGCGGATCGAACGGCGCGGCGGCCGTGCCGAGCCCGGCATCATGCACAAGGGCAAACGCGTGGCGGGCCAGTATACTGCCGGCGCGCGCGGGCGGCCGGGCAACATCCGTCATCAGGGCAAGGGCAAGCGGAAGTAGTCTAGCTGACCGCGTCGATGCCTTCGTCATCGATGCCGCCGGGCACGATCATCAGCACGCAGGGCAGCACGCCAGCCTGCGCGGCAAAGTGCGTGATCAGGGGGCCGGGGCCGCCATCGTGCGCGGCGCCGAGTACCAGCGCGGAAATTTCCGGATGTTCGATGAGGTATTCACGCACGACGTGCGCGCCATCGCCCTCGCGCACGACGATGGTCGGCATCAGTCCGGATTCGGTCGCGAGGCTACCCGCAGCGGTCGTTGCCAGAACTTCGGCCCGGTCGCGCGCTTCTTCCTCGATGGTGGCCTGCACACCGCCGAACGCGACGAATTCCTGCCGGGGCACCAGCGCCAGAATGTGCACGGCTCCGCCGGTGCGCACGGCGCGCCGTGCGGCAAAACGCAGCGCCAGCCGCGCCTCGTCGGTTTCATCCATGATGACCAGGTAGACGCGCTGTTGCATGTTCTTTCCCCCGGCTCCGTCCGCCGATACTGCGCTTGTGACATAATTCGTATGCGGGGCAAGCGCCAAGCCACTTGACCCGGCGCGCTTGGCTGGCGAAATGGCGCGGAACCTGCGAAGTGATGCTGTCCGCCGCTCACGCGCGCTCAAGAACACAGAACGGAAAGCCCGCTCATGCCGATTTCCATCAAGATGCCTGCGCTCTCGCCCACCATGGAAGAAGGCACGCTTTCCAAGTGGCTCATCAAAGTCGGCGACAAGGTCGCGTCGGGCGACATCATGGCGGAAATCGAGACCGACAAGGCGACGATGGAATTCGAGGCCGTGGACGAGGGCACCGTGGTGTCGATCGACGTGGCCGAAGGAGCGGAAGGCGTGAAAGTCGGCACCGTGATCGCCACGATCGCGGGCGAAGACGAGGACGCATCGGCTCCGGCGCCTGCCGCGAAAACCGCTGAACCTGTGAAGGCACCGGAACCCGCCAAGGCATCCGAGCCGGTCGAGACTGCCGCTCCCGCGCCTGCCCCCTCGGGCGCATCTTCCGCGCCTGTATCGGACGGGCAGCGCCTCGTCGCCAGCCCGCTGGCCAAGCGCATTGCCGCCGATAAGGGCATCGATCTCGCCACCGTGCACGGTTCCGGCCCTGGCGGGCGGATCGTGAAGGCCGATCTCGAAGGCGCATCGGCGGGTGCAGCAAAGACCGCCACGGCCACCGCAGCGCCGTCTGCGTCTGCAGCCCCGGTGGCAGCCGCCGCTGCTACCCCCGTGCCCGATTTTGGCATTCCGTTCGAAGCCACCAAGCTCAACAATGTGCGCAAGGTTATCGCGCGCCGCCTGACCGAGGCGAAGCAGACTGTGCCGCACATCTACCTCACGGTCGACATCCGGATCGATGCGCTGCTCAAGCTGCGCGGCGATCTGAATAAGGCGTTGGAGGCGCAGGGCGTCAAGCTGTCGGTCAACGATCTTGTCATCAAGGCTCTGGCCAAGGCGCTGCTGATCGTGCCCAAGTGCAACGTCAGCTTTGCGGGCGACGAGCTGCGGACTTACAGCCGCGCCGACATTTCGGTCGCCGTCGCTGCGCCATCGGGCCTGATCACGCCGATCATCGTCGATGCCGGCAACAAGACTGTTTCGAAGATCGCCACGGAGATGAAGGAACTCGCCGGCAAGGCCCGCGAAGGCAAGCTGCAGCCGCACGAATATCAGGGCGGCACCGCCAGCCTGTCAAACCTCGGCATGTACGGCATCAAGAACTTCGACGCGGTGATCAATCCGCCGCAGGGCATGATCATGGCGGTCGGCGCGGGCGAGCAGCGCCCCTATGTGATCGACGGTGCGCTGGGCATCGCAACCATAATGAGTGCCACCGGCAGTTTCGACCACCGCGCGATCGATGGAGCGGATGGTGCTGAATTGATGCAGGCGTTCAAGACGCTGATCGAAAACCCGCTGGGGCTGTTGGCCTGATCCGTCGCAAAAGCGGGCGGACTGTTACTTTGACGAGCGGGCGCGTAGAGCATCCGCCGCTAGATCAATGCCCGTAACAAGGGCCTGAAGGAGCATTCGCGTGGCTGACCAATACGACGTTATCGTCCTAGGATCCGGCCCCGGCGGCTATGTCGCGGCCATCCGCTGCGCGCAGCTCGGGCTGAAGACCGCCATTGTCGAGCGCGAGCTGCTGGGCGGGATCTGCCTGAACTGGGGTTGCATCCCCACCAAGGCGCTGCTCCGTTCTGCCGAAGTGTTTCATCAGATGAAGCACGCGGCTGCCTATGGCCTCGCGGCAGACAACATTCGCGCCGATATCGACGCGGTGGTGAAGCGTTCGCGCGGCGTGGCCAAGCAGCTGAATCAAGGTGTTACGCACCTGATGAAGAAGAACAAGATCACCGTTCACATGGGCAACGGCGTGCTGAAAAGCGCGACCAGTGTGGAAGTGACCGGCGACAAGGGCACCGAAACGATTTCGGCCAGGCACGTCATCGTCGCTACCGGCGCCCGCGCCCGCGACCTGCCCTTTGCCAAGGCAGACGGCGAGCGCATCTGGACCTATCGCCATGCGATGACGCCCAAGGAAATGCCGACCAAGCTGCTCGTCATCGGATCGGGCGCCATCGGCATCGAATTCGCCAGCTTCTACAACGATATGGGCGCGGAAGTAACGGTCGTTGAAATGCTCGACCGGGTTGTGCCGGTGGAAGACGCCGATGTTTCGGCCTTCCTCGAAAAAGCGCTGAAAAAGCAGGGCATGACCATCCTGACCGGGGCCGGCGTCGAAAGCATCGCTACGAGCCCAAGCGGCGTGAAGGCCAAGATCAAGGGTAAGGACGGCACCGTCACTGAAGGCGATTTCAGCCACGTGATCGTCGCCGTGGGCATCGCTCCCAACACCGAATCCATCGGCCTTGAAGCGCTGGGTGTGAAGTCGGAGCGCGGGATCATCGCTATCGACGACTACGGCCGCACCAACGTGAAGAGCCTTTGGGCCATCGGCGACGTGACGCCCGGTCCTTGGCTTGCGCACAAGGCCAGCCACGAAGGCGTGATCGCGGCAGAATCCATCGCTGCCGAACTGGGCAACAAGGACGTGCACCCGCACGCCATGGACCGCGCCAACATCCCCGGCTGCACCTATTGCCACCCGCAGATCGCCAGCGTCGGCATGACAGAGGCGAAGGCCAAGGAAGCCGGCCACGAGGTGAAGGTCGGCATGTTCCCGTTCATCGGCAACGGCAAGGCCATTGCCCTTGGCGAATCCGAAGGCTTCGTGAAAACGGTGTTCGACGCGGCGACCGGCGAATTGCTGGGCGCGCACATGATCGGCGCGGAAGTGACCGAGATGATCCAGGGATTTGTCGTCGGCAAGACGCTGGAAACCACCGAGGCGGAATTGATCCAGACGGTGTTTCCGCATCCAACCATCAGCGAAGCGATGCATGAAAGTGTGCTTTCCGCTTATGGGCGTGCATTGCATATTTAAGTCACTGATATTGAAACGGAACTGTCTCCCTCCTCATGCATTATGTTGCGTGAGGAGGATGCAGCATGGAATTCGAGATCTGTGAACCGATCAATGCCGGTGCATGGGATCAGGAACATACACCGCGTCACCGCCAGTCATCGCGTACGCGCAGGGATAGTGCGAGCAAGCCCCGGCAGTCGGCCCTGTTCATTCCGGAATCCGAGGAGTGCCTTCAGCAAGGTTGAAGGCGCCTTCTTCCCATGAAGCGCACAAGGCCCTAGGGCCGCGCCATGCAGTCAAGCCATGATGTCATTTTGCTGGGAGCCGGAGCCGCCGGGTTGTTCTGCGCTGCGCTGGCAGGGCAGCGGGGGCTTCGTGTGCTGTTGCTCGATCATGCCGATGAGCCGGGCAAAAAGATCCTGATTTCCGGCGGTGGCCGGTGCAATTTCACCAACGTGCACGTGGCCCCGGATCGTTACTTGTCCGAAAATGCCCACTTCGCACGTTCGGCCCTTTCGCGTTATTCGGCCACCGATTTCATTGCTCTCGTCGATCGTCATGGCATTGCCTGGCATGAAAAGACGCTGGGGCAGTTGTTTTGCGATGGCTCCGCACGGCAGATCGTCGCCATGCTGCTGGACGAATGCCGAACCGGGCATGTTGACCTGCGCTGCGGCGACGCCATCGCCGATGTCGCGCACGGCGATGCTCTGTTCCGCGTAACCGCCGGCGGCCTCACCCATGCTGCACCCTCACTGGTGATCGCCACCGGTGGACCATCGATCCCCAAGATGGGCGCCACCGGTTTCGCTTATGATCTTGCCCGCCAGTTCGGGCTGAAAGTGGTGCAGCCGCGACCCGCGCTCGTGCCGCTGACGCTGGCCGGCGAAGACCTGCTGTTCCGCGAGCTATCGGGGGTGGCGGCGCCCGTGATCGCACGAGCCGGAAAAACTTCGTTTCGCGAGGCGGCACTGTTCACCCATCGCGGATTGTCGGGTCCGGCTATCCTGCAGATTTCATCCTACTGGAAGAACGGTGAAACTGTCGGGATCGACTTTCTGCCCGATGTTGCGCGCGATTGGCTGGAAACGGCCAAGCGCGAACGGCCTCGTCAATCGCTGCGCAAGGTGCTGAGCGAGTTGTTGCCAGACCGGCTCGCCGTAACACTGGCGGAGCAGATCGCATTCACTTCAGAACTGGGTTCAACGCAGGACAAGGCTATTCGCGCAGCGCAGGCGCGCCTGGCCGACTGGCGCTTCACCCCCAACGGCAGTGAAGGATTTGCCAAAGCCGAAGTGACCGCCGGCGGGATCAGTACCGCCGAGCTTTCCTCGAAGACGATGGAGGCCAAGCGGGTTCCCGGGCTCCATGCGATCGGCGAGGCGGTTGACGTTACCGGCTGGCTGGGCGGATACAATT
>DAICYJ010000026.1 GCA_027311705.1 Novosphingobium sp.
GGATGCCCAGTGGGCTAAGCCCTCCCCATTTTTCGGCGTCGGTCGAGCTATCGGCGAACTGGTTGTTCTTGAAGTGGGCAAAGCCGGACAGGCGCACGCCCAGCGCGTGGAAAGCCTGTAGCAGCGCGACATCCTCGCCCAGCGGCCATGCGTTTTCGATGGACAGGAACACCACCCGTTTGCCCTGCCCGTCGATGCGCGCGGCATCGGCGGCACGGGTCGCCAGCACGAAATCCGCCGGGTGGGCAGCGACCATCTCGCGGATCGCAACGCCGCGCATCAGCGCGAAATCGAGCGCCTTGCGGGTGGCGACTGGGTCCATCGGGCCTTGCGGCGTGTAGATCGCCCAGAAGCCGCCATCGAGGCCGCCCTGTTTCATGCGTGGCAGATCGACCTGGGTGAAATCGACGCGCACGTCGTGCGGCTTAACGATCGACCAGCCGGGGATCGGCAGCGAGGCCGGGGTATCGAGGTGGCTGTCGAGCGTGACGAGCGCCCGATGCAGCTTCAGCACGGCGGCGGGAACAGGTTGCGCGGCGGAGGATGTGGCCAGCGAAAGCGCGAGCAGCGATGCGGCGTAGGCAGGGATGCGGGCCATGATTGCTCCGGAAAAGGCAGTTTGCGGCAGCTTCGGCTTATCGGCCGCCAAGTCAAACCCCTGTTTCGGCATCCGGCTGGCGATCAGGTGCGGACTGGTTGAACGCTGGCAGCCCCATGCAGGCCGTCTCGATCGCTTCGAGCCTGCCGAAATCGATCCGGGCACCAAGGCGGCGGGCGTTGGCCATCTGCGGCACAAGCACGAGATCTGCCAGCGTGACCGCATGGCCGAAGCAGAACGGCCCCTCGATGTTTTCGATCAGCCGCGCACAAGCCGCGAGGCCGGTTTCGATCACCTCGCGCGCCCAGCCGTCTACCGCTGCCTGATCCAGACCGCGCGCGCGCAGCATGCGCAGCACGCGCAGGTTCTGCACCGGGTGGATGTCGCACGCGATGGCCTGGGCAAAGGCGCGGACGTGGGCGCGGGCAAGCGGATCGGCCGGAAGCAGCGGTGGCAGCGGCCAGATCTCGTCGAGGTATTCGCAGATCGCGAGGCTTTGCGTGAGAACGGTGCCCGACGTTTCCAGCGCTGGGACCAGACCTTGCGGATTGAGCGAGAGATATCCGGGCAGGCTCTGCTCGCTTTTGCGCAAATGGTGAAACACCCCGTACCAGTCCAGTCCCTTGAACGACAAGGCGATGCGCACCCGCCACGAAGCCGACGAACGCCAGTAGGTGTGCAGCACGAGAGGATCGGTCATGTCTGGCATCCTTTCCTTGCGTTGGCCGCAATTTGTTAAGCGATTCGTAGGGGATAACCCCGTATTTTGTAGTCGCCAACCCGACTGGAGCAACGATGGCTGCCGGCCAGACCGAACCCCGTGTAATGCAGGAGCGCCTTTCCGAACGGCGTCGCATCGCCGTGAAGGTAAAATACCGGCGCAAAATTGTGCGGCTGGTGGCGCAAGTCAACGATATCTCGTGCCACGGCATCCGGTTGGCCAGCATGGAACGACTGTGCGAGGGCGACGTCGTGTGGCTGTCGTTGCCGGGGTTGGAGCCGCGCCGCGCCATCGTGGTGTGGAGCGACCGGTTCGAGGCCGGCTGCAAGTTCGACGAGCCACTGCACCCTGCCATTCTCGACGCAATCGTGCACCGCCGCATCGGCTGATCCACCTCCGGCTTTCCCTTGCAGCGGTTAGGGCTTAGGGGGAGCCATGCTCCGCGTTACCGAAATCAAGCTGCCGATCGATCACAGCCCTGCCGACCTCGAAGCCGCCCTTTGCGAAAGGCTGGGCATCGCGGCGGACGAATTGGTGCGCTTTGCCGTGACCAAGCGCGGCAACGACGCGCGGCGCAAAAGCGCGATCAAGCTGGTCTATGCCATCGACGCGACCGTGCGTGACGAGGCGGCCGTGCTCGCTCGGTTCGTCGGCGATCCTCAGGTCCGCGCGGCGCCGGACACCGGATATCGCTTTCCCGTGATGGCTCCACAAGGCTGGAGCGGCCAGCGCCCGGTCGTCATTGGCGCGGGGCCGTGCGGATTGTTCGCAGCGCTGGTGCTGGCGCAGATGGGCCTGAAGCCGATCATCATCGAACGCGGCAAGGCCGTGCGCGAGCGGACCAAGGACACCTGGGGCCTGTGGCGGCGATCGGTGCTGGAACCGGAATCGAACGTGCAGTTCGGCGAAGGCGGCGCGGGCACGTTCTCCGACGGAAAGCTTTACAGCCGGATCAAGGACCCCCGCCATCTGGGCCGCAAGGTGCTGGTGGAATTCGTCAAGGCTGGCGCTCCGGACGAGATCCTGACCGAAGCGCACCCGCACATCGGCACGTTCCGACTGGTCACGATGGTCATGTCGATCCGCGAGACGATCGAGGCGCTGGGCGGCGAATACCGGTTCGGGACGCGGGTGGACGATTTCGACGTTGAGACTCGCGCGGACGGTGGGCGTGTGCTGAAGGGCCTGCACCTTTCGACCGGCGAATTCCTGCCTGCCAGCCACGTGGTGATGGCGGTGGGCCATTCCGCGCGCGACACCTTCCATGTGCTCCATGCCGCAGGCGTGCACGTGGAGGCCAAGCCCTTTGCCATCGGCGTGCGCATCGAACACCCGCAAGGCATGATCGACACAGCGCGCTACGGCCCGTTCGCGGGCAACAAGCTGCTGGGGCCGGCCGCCTATTCTATTTCGCACAAGGCGTCCAACGGACGCACGGTTTACAGCTTTTGCATGTGCCCCGGCGGGCGCGTGGTGGCGGCGACGAGCGAGGAAGGCCGGGTCGTGACCAACGGCATGAGCCAGTACTCGCGCGCCGAGTTCAACGCCAATTCCGGGCTGGTGGTCGATATCGATCCGGGGCGCGACTATCCCGGCGGGCCTTTGGCCGGCGTCGAGTTTCAGCGGCACTGGGAATCGCTGGCCTTCGTGGCCGGCGGATCGGACTATAAGGCACCGGGCCAGTTGCTGGGCGATTTCCTGCAATCGCGGCCGTCGACGGCGCTGGGGAGCATTACGCCTTCCTATCAACCGGGCGTGAAGCCCACCGACCTTGCGCAGTGCCTGCCCGATTATGCGATCGACGCGATTCGTGAGGCGCTGCCGGTTTTCGGCCGGCAAATCCCAGGATACGATAATCCGGACGTAGTGATGACCGGGGTGGAGACGCGCACGTCATCACCCGTGCGGATCACACGTGGGGCCGATTTGCAGAGTGTAAACACCGCGGGACTTTACCCCGCGGGCGAAGGCGCGGGATATGCCGGCGGCATCCTGTCAGCAGCTGTGGATGGCATCCGCGTGGCCGAGGCGCTAGCGCTTAATCTGCTCGGCCATGATGCAGTGCGGCCTGAGTCGTCGTTTGCCGAGGGCAATGCGCCCCGCGATTGAGCGCATGCAGCATAGTACTTTTGGGCAATGGACATCCTTTTTTCTTGCAGTTCATGCAAGCATCGCTCTGGAGTTCACGCTTTTTTCGATAGGAAATGGCTGAATCTAGCCATTTTTTAGGATTGGCAAATTGGCGTCGCCGATTTTTGAGTGTTGATTGCAAAAACTGCAATTGCAGTTGCTTCGTTCGCACTTGCACAAGTGTCAGTATCAGCCCATCTAGAGCAGGCCTTTCAGGCATCCTCTCCCAAACTTTCAAAGGCCGATCGGGCAACCGGTCGGCCCTTTTTTTGGTTACGCGATTTGGCGGAAGTGGGAGTCGAGGAGGATCCACGACGAGTCGGTGGCATCCGGCAGGTTGTGACGTTCATTTTCACGGCAACTTACGTAGCGACGTCGTTTCCCTCCGCTTCGGTGCAGCGCGCGACGAGCTGTTCGAGCAGCCAACTGGCCGCCGGGCCGGGCGGGGTATCGCGCCGCCAGATGCCGGCAAAGCGATAGGTCTCACTCGGATGATCCGGGATGACGAGGCGAACCAGCGCGCCGGTGACGAGATCGCCCTCGATCATCGGCAGCGGCATGTTGCCCCACCCCACGCCTTCCCGCAGCAGGGCATGTTTGGCGCTGAGATCGGATAGCCGCCACGTCTTCGGACTGACGACCGCGAAATCGCGCCCTTCGGTATAGCGCGAACGATCCGACAGGACGAGCTGGGTATGGTCGCGCACGGCACCCGGCGGGATATGGCCCATCCGGCCGAGCGGATGATCGGGCGCGGCAACGGGTACCATTTCGACCGATCCGGCGGTCATGCTGTCGATCCCCTCCACGCCCAGCGCCAATGGGCCGGAGATCCCGACGATCGCCTGCCCATCGAGCACCATCGCGGTGACGGAACCCAGCGCTTCCACATGCAGACGCAGCTGGACCGTGGGAAATTCGAGCGCGAAAGCCCGCAGGACACGGCCGAGCGCTTCCGCAGGGAGCATGACGTCGACCGCGAGGTCCACTTCAGCCTCCAGCCCATCGAGCAGGCCCTTCACTTTGGCGCGCAAGCCATCCATGCCGCCGGCGATGGAGCGTGCTTCGGCCAGCAAGGCGCGGCCCGCAACGGTAAGCTGCGGCTTGCGCGTGCCTTCGCGATCGAACAGCGAGAGGCCCAGCTGGGCTTCGAGATTGGCGATGCCGTAGCTGATGACCGAGACAGCGCGGTTGAGCTTTCGCCCGGCGGCGGCGAAGCTGCCGGTATCGACAATGGCCAGGAAGATGCGCAACTGATCGAACGTGGGCGTACCGGGGTTGCTCACTTGCCAAGTCCTTCGAACGTTCCGATGCGTTTTATCAGCCTGAACAGGAAAGCCGGCAAGCCCTAAATAGACTGCAACAGGCCGGTCGCACGTTGCGCCGCGCCGCTGGAGAGACGACATGATCGAACTGCGACCTTTCGCAAAACTGGGTGGCGAGAACCATGGCTGGCTTGACGCCAAGCACCACTTCTCGTTTGCCGGCTATCACGATCCGGCCCGGATGAACTGGGGCAACCTGCGCGTGTGGAACGATGATGCGATCGCACCGCACAGCGGATTTCCGCCGCATCCGCACCGCGATATGGAAATCGTCACCTATATTCTTGAAGGCGCGATTTCGCATCAGGACAGCCTGGGCAATGCTGGCCGGACGGAGGCTGGTGACGTGCAGGTGATGAGTGCGGGCACGGGCATTCGCCATTCGGAATTCAACGTGGAAGACGTGACGACGCGGCTGTTCCAGATCTGGATCATGCCCACTCGCAGCGGCGAAGCACCCGGATGGGGCACGCGGCCCTTCCCCAAGGGCGAGCGGGCCGGACGGTTCGTGACACTGGCTTCGGGCTATGCCGAAGACGAAGATGCGTTGCCGATCCGCACCGATGCGCGGGTGGTAGCGGCGACGCTGAAGGCCGGCGAAACAGCGGAATACCCGTTGGGCAAGGACCGCAAGGCCTATCTGGTGCCCGCCAAGGGCGCGATCCGGATCGACGACGTGAAGGTCAATGCACGCGACGGGGCGGCGATTGCCGATATCGACGTGCTGCGCGTGACGGCGATCGAGGATAGCGAGATCGTGATGGTCGACGCGGCCTGAATAAACGGCGGCAGGGCCCGGGTGGGCCTTGCCGCCCTCGGCCGCCTTACTGATCGGCCGCCTTCGCCCAGATATGGCACTGCACCCCGTCTCGCCGGAAATCGAGATCCACGCGCGAAAGGGCACCGTGGGCCTGCAGGAGCCGGGAGCCGATGCCCCTGGTTTTGGGCGGTTGCACTGGCGGGCCGCCCGTCTCACGCCATTCGATAGTGACGACGCCATCGTGCGGGCCACTCCATGTCAGGTCCGCCCTGCCCGTTTCTACTGATAGAGCGCCGTACTTGGTGGCATTGGTGCACAGTTCGTGCAGCGCCATCATCAATGGCGTGACCGCGTCCCTATCGACCAGGCAAGGTGTGCCGCCGCGCACCAGCTGGCCCGAGCGGAACGGATGGAGCACGGCTTCGACCAGTTCCTCCATGTCGCATGAAGGCAGAACGCCGAACCGCAAAAGCTCGTTGGATTTTGCCAGTGCATCAAGGCGGCCGCTGAGCATGCTGTAGAATTCGGCGGGATCCGTCGCGCGCGAGGCGCGGGATGCCAGCGCGCGCATCATCTGCAGGGCGTTCTTGGTTCGATGCTGAAGCTCGATGTTGAACGCCTCGGCCTGCTGGGCATGGGCCTCGTTTTCCACCACAAGTTGGCGGATAGTATCGCCCGCCACCACAAGGATCGCGATGCTCAAGAAATAGATCGCGATGAGCGATGGACCAGCAGGGGCCGTGCCCGACGGCAACAGCAACCACATGACGGCAAGCCCGGAAGCGACTGCCGTGAGCAAGGCATGCCGCCAATCCAGCAGGATTGCGGCCAGCAGGATAACCGGCGAAAACGTGGCGAAAGGGAAGCCCTGCTGGCCCTGATCGGCCAACCAACGAACGCCGACCGCCAGTGAAACACCCGCTGCGACAAGCGCGAGCTTATGCCATTCGCTGCGTTTGCGGATGATTTCACGGCGAATGAACCGGCGGAACGCGGCAGTTGTGACCCCGGTTCGTGCAAGTTGGTCGCGGTCTGCCATCTGGCCATTCTCCCGCATCCAGATGACAGGAGAAGGTCGCGGTCTGTCAAGGACTACAGCTTATAGTCGGGACGATCTGAGCAACCATACGTTCTAAAGGACGCGCAGGCATCTTCAGAGATCGTTGGCACCCTCGCCGCGCCTGACCAGCTTGTCCCCACGCACCACAAGTGCGGGAGCAGCCTTGGCTTCGATCAGCGCCTGTTCCAGCGAAGTTATGATGCCTTCGGGTCCATCGTCGAGATCGCATGCGAAGTCGATCGATCGCTTAACCCATTCATGCGGGTCGCCATGATCGTCGACGCAGACTTCGTGGAGTGCGAAATGCTGACCATGATCGACGATGCGGTATGTCCATGCCATTGCTGTCTGCTCGCAAATATCCCTGCATAGCGTTGAACCCGGCGATTGCGCCAAAGTTCCCGATAAGTGGCCGGCAGGAATGGTCCATAACGGACTGTTTACCGAAACGGACTAAAAACGCTGCCGAACGGGCACACGATGCTCCAGCCTACAAGTGATTTCTTCAATGTCATTCATGGATTCAGAGTTTCCGACGGGTTACGCCCTGCGCGACGTCCGTTATCCCCGGATCGTACGCGCCGTGGTAAGGGCATCTGACGGGCAAGATCAGGATGTCGTGATCCGAAATATCTCGCAACGCGGACTGGGCGCGACCTGCAAGGGAGCTCCGCCTGTGCGTGGCGAGCGCGTCACCGTGGTCCTGCCGGGAGGAACGCCGCTTTCAGGACAAGTTCGGTGGTTTTCGGGTCACTCGTTCGGTATGCAACTGGATGAGGATTTCGACATCGAAACCCTGGCTCAGGCGCTCCAGCGGCAGGCCCATGTATCGCGCGTCAAAGGCGAATGGCATGTCGAAACGCGCCACCGGGTGGCTACACCGCAGGTCGATCCCACGCGGTTTCGGAGAATCTAGGAACCCCCGGCGACACCGGGCATTCCACCGGGATGACGGCCCAACCCCCAAAAACGACCGCCCCTTGGTGGGAACGCGGCGTGATCTACCAGATCTATCCACGGTCGTTCCAAGACAGCAACGGCGATGGCGTGGGTGATCTGGCGGGCATCGCCCGGCGGCTGGACCATGTTGCTGCACTCGGCGTGGACGCGGTGTGGCTGTCGCCGATCTTCCCCTCGCCCATGGCCGATTTCGGTTATGACGTGGCGGATTATTGCGACATCGACCCACTGTTCGGAGATCTTGCGGCGTTCGATGCGCTGCTTGAAGCGGTTCATGCCCGTGGACTGAAGCTGCTGCTCGATTACGTTCCCAACCATACCTCGGACCAACATCCCTGGTTTAAAGAAAGCCGAGCAAGCCGCGAGAATCCGAAACGAGACTGGTACGTGTGGCGTGATCCCGCCCCCGACGGCGGTACGCCAAATAACTGGACCAGCGACATGGGCGGGTCTTCGTGGGAGTTCGACGCCGGCACCGGGCAATTTTACCTCCACGCCTTCTTGCGCGAACAACCCGACCTGAACTGGCGCAATCCGCAAGTGCGCGCGGCCATGCTGGATGTGCTGCGGTTCTGGCTGGATCGCGGCGTCGACGGGTTTCGCATCGACGTGCTGTGGCACTGCTTCAAGGCGGCGGGCCTGCCCGACAACCCGCCCAACCCCGATTACCGGCCGGAACTGGGCGAGAAATTTGCGGTGTTGCAGACCAATTCCGCCAACCAGCCCGAAATACATCAACTGGCAGCAGAATTCCGCACGATGGCCGATACGTATGGCGAAAGGCTGCTGGTCGGCGAAGTGTGTCTGCCGGTTCCTTCGTTGATGCAGTATTATGGCAGCGACGCAGCGCCGGGCGTGCACCTGCCGTTCAATTTCCAGTTGCTCGACACACCATGGCAGGCGCGGGCGCTGGCGGACATGATCGTTGCCTATGAAGCGGCGCTGCCGCCCGGGGGCTGGCCCAACTGGGTGATCGGCAGCCACGATGCCCCGCGCATCGCCGCGCGGGTGGGCGAAGCGCAGGCGCGCGTTGCGATGATGATGCTGTTGACACTGCGCGGCACGCCGACGCTGTATCAAGGCGACGAACTCGGCATCGGCAAGGTGACGATTCCGCCCGACAGGGTGCGAGACCCTCAGGATCTCCGCCAGCCCGGACTTGGGTTGGGCCGCGACAGGTCTCGCACGCCGATGCCGTGGGACGGATCGACACATGCCGGTTTCAGCGAGGCGGAGCCCTGGCTGCCGCTCAACGACGACTGGCACACCCGCAACGTCGCCACGCAGGAGCGCGATCCTGGCTCGATGTTGGTGCTGACACGCACGCTGTTGCGACTGCGCCGGGATCTTGCGGCGCTATCGCTTGGCGGGTTCAGGTTGATCCATGCCGACGATGCGGTTCTGTGCTATGCCCGCGCGGAATTGGTCGTCGCCCTCAACCTAACGGGAGAGGCGCAGGATTGCCCGGTAGCGGGCACACCCTTGCTATCCACCCTCCGCACCCCCTTTATCGCCGGAATGCTGCGCCCCGACGAGGGCGTGATCCTGATACCGGAGCTTTGAATTTCATGCGCATCGCCATGCTTGCCCCGATCGCGTGGCGCACTCCGCCGCGCCACTATGGTCCGTGGGAACTGGTCACCAGCCTGCTGACCGAAGCGTTGCACACGCGCGGGGTGGACGTGACGTTGTTTGCCACGCTCGACAGCCAGACGGCCGCCACGCTCGACGGTGTGGTGCCGGCGGGATATGAGGAGGACCCTTCGATCGACGCGAAAGTGTGGGAATTCCGGCACCTGTCGCACTTGTTCGCACAGGCGGGCGACTTCGACTTGATCCACAACCAGGCCGATTTTCCTGCCCACGCGTTCGCGCCGTTGATCGGCACCCCGATGGTCACGACGATCCACGGCTTCTCGTCCGACCGTATCCTGCCGATGTACAAGCCGTTCGAGGATCGCGTTCACTTCGTGGCGATCAGCGCGGCCGACCGGCACCCGTCACTGCGCTATGCCGCGACGATCCACCACGGCATTCCGGTGAACGACTTTCCGTTCGACCCCGTGGGCGGGCCGGACCTGCTCTATTTCGGTCGCATCCATCCCGACAAGGGCCCGGCGCAGGCCATCGCGGCGGCAAAAGCTACCGGCCATGCGCTCGACATGTACGGAGTTGTGCAAGACGCGGGACACCATGAGCGCGAGGTGCTGCCCCATGTCGACGACACGAGCATACGCTTTCACGGCGCAGTTGGCGGCGAGGCGCGTACGCGGGCGCTGGGCGGAGCGAAAGCCCTGCTCCACCTGATCGAATTCGACGAGCCGTTCGGGCTTTCGGTGATCGAGGCGATGGCCTGCGGCACGCCGGTGATCGCCAACCGGCGCGGATCGATGAGCGAATTGATCGCTGACGGAGTAAACGGCTTCCTCGTCGACAGCATGGATGAGGCCATCGCGGCCATCGGCCGGATCGGCGAGATCGATCGGGCGAAATGTCGGCGCGTGGCGGTAGAGAGATTTTCCGTCGAGCGGATGGCGGGAGAGTATCTCGACTTGTATAGGCGGATTTTGGCAGCCAACGCTTGATCATCATTCGCGCTAATCCGATAGATCAGTCTCGCTAACGAACACGGGCTGGGCCGCAGTTCGATTGACGAAAAAGGTGTGCCGTCCAAGGACACACCATGACCGCCAGCATTCACGAACCCGCGCGCAGCATCGACGTGATTCATGAAACCGACGTGCTGGTTGTCGGGTCGGGACCAGGTGGGCTGGCGGCAGCGCTGGCTTCAGCGCGCGCAGGCGTGAAGACCACGCTGGTCGAACGTTATGGCTGTTTTGGCGGGAATATCACGCAAGTCGGCGTGGAGGGGTTTGCCTGGTATCGCCATCCGCAGACCATCGACAGCGAGGGCATCGGCCGCGAGTTCGAGGACCGCGCTGTCGCGATGGGCGCTGCCCTGCCCGAACCGCAATCGACCAGCCATGCGCTCGATGCCGAAGCCTTCAAGGTGGTTGCCGATACGCTGGTCGAGGAAGCGGGGGTGATCCCGATGTTGCACCGCTGGGTCGTCGCGCCGATCATGGAAGGCAGCGCGATCCGCGGGGTGATCGTGGAAAGCAAGGCCGGGCGCGAGGCGATCCTTGCCGCCCGCGTAGTCGATGCCAGCGGCGATGCGGACATCGCGTTTCGCGCAGGCGCGCCGACGATCAAGCATCAGGTCGACGAGATGATGTCGGTCTCAGTGATGTTCTCGATGAGCGGGGTCGACAAGGCGGTGTTCATCGCGGCGGTGAAGGCCGATCCGCAGACCTATGGCGACTGGGCCGGCGACGGCGAGTGGGACGTGACCACCGACGGCAAGGAGGATGCGATGTTCTCGCCGTTCCTGCGCAAGCCGTTCAAAAGCGCGGTGGCGGCGGGCCTGCTGCCCGACAATCTGGCGACCATCGCCGGCACTTGGGGCACCGTTTCCGATCAGGGAGACCTCACCTACCTCAACCTCGTCCACCTTACGCTCGACGGCACCAATCCCGACGCGCTGACGCTGGGCGAAATGCGCGGGCGTAAGCAGGCGATGCTGGCGATTGGGGCCCTGCGGGCGTTCATGCCGGGGTGCGAGGGGGCCAAGCTGCGCAATTTCGGGATGACGCTGGGCATACGCGACACGCGCAAGATCGACGCGGTCTACAACATGACCGGTGCGGACGTGCGCGGTGAAGGCCGGTTCGAGGATTCGATCGGCATCTTTCCTGAATTCATCGACGGTTACGGCTTGCTGATCCTGCCCACCACAGGGCGCTATTTCCATGTGCCTTATCGCGCGATGGTGCCGCAAGGAATCGACAACCTGCTCGTCACGGGCCGCGCCATCGGCGGCGACAAGGTGAGCCACGCGGCGGTGCGCAACATGATGTGCTGCGCGGTGGCCGGGCAAGGCGCGGGAACGGCAGCGGCGATTGCGGTGAAGACCGGGCGCAATTTCCGCGATATCGACGTGGTGGCGGTTCAGGCGGAATTGCGACGGCAAGGCGCGCGGCTGGCCTGAACTTTCCGGGGGGTTAGGACATGACGGGATCGCGATTGAAGTGGCTGGTCCTCGTGCTTTGCGCGCTGACCATCATGGGCAGTTACTATACCTATGATTCCATCGCCCCGGTGGCAGACCTGCTGCGCGACCAGCGCCAGTTCGACCAGAAGCAGATCGGCCTGCTCAACGCCGTTTTCAGCCTGCCCAATATTCCGTTGGCGGTAATCGGCGGCGTGCTGATCGACCGGATCGGCGCGGCCCGCGCGGCGCTGGGCGCGGCGGTGCTGTGCACAGTGGGTGCGGTGATGACCGCGCTGGGCGAACCCTATGCGCTGATGGTGGCTGGGCGGCTGCTGTTCGGGCTGGGCAACGAAACGCTGTACATCGCGCTGCTGGTGGGGCTGGCGCAATGGTTTCACGGCGGCGGCGGGGCACTCGCGGTGGCACTGTTCTTTTCGATGGCGCGCGTCGGTTCCTATGCCGCCGACACCTCTGCCAGCTGGGCATCGGGCCTTTATGCGCGCGGGTGGCAGCCGCCGCTATGGCTGGCGGCGGGGTTGACCGGGCTGGGGATCGTGACCGCGCTCGCCTATTGGCTCGTCGACCGGCGGTTCGCGCATTTGCGCGGGGCGGATGGCGCGGGCGAGGCGTTTGCCTTGCGCGATCT
>DAICYJ010000048.1 GCA_027311705.1 Novosphingobium sp.
CGTTCTGCAGGCGCGCCGTGGCGACGCATTCAGGCTTTCGGTGGCACGTTAACCAAAATTTGAGGGAGTTCTGCGATTCCGGGCTGTGAAACCGCATGGCTTCGAGGGGGTTTATTTTGCGCGTACTGGCATTGGCATCGCAAAAAGGAGGGTCCGGCAAGACGACCTTGTCCGGCCACCTTGCTGTTCAGGCGCAACGCGCCGGGGCCGGTCCGGTCGTCCTGATCGACATCGACCCGCAAGGTTCGCTGTCCGACTGGTGGAACGAGCGTGAGGCTGAATACCCGGCTTTCGCCCAGACAACGGTCGCACAGCTTGCCAGCGATCTCATCGTTCTGCGCCAGCAGGGCTTCAAGCTGGCGGTGATCGATACGCCGCCCGCCATCACCATGGCCATCCAGTCGGTGATCTCGGTCGCCGAACTTATCGTGGTGCCGACGCGCCCCAGCCCGCACGATCTGCGCGCCGTGGGCGCCACTGTCGATCTGTGCGAACGCGCGGGCAAGCCTTTGATCTTCGTTGTGAATGCCGCCACCCCCAAGGCCCGCATCACATCCGAAGCTGCTGTCGCGCTTAGCCAGCATGGCACCGTCGCCCCGGTCACGCTGCACCACCGCACCGATTTCGCGGCCTCGATGATCGATGGACGCACGGTCATGGAAGTCGATCCTTCGGGCAAATCTGCCGCCGAAGTGACCGCGTTGTGGACCTACATTTCGGAACGGCTGGAAAAGAACTTCCGCCGCACGGTGTTTGCCGTGCCGCAGCAGTCCATTCCTTCTGCGCCGATGGGCGGCGCAGCCCGGCCGATGGGCGGGGGCTTCGGCCGCCGCGTCGTCGGTTCGTGAGCGGGAGGCGATGCACATGAGCGAAGCCAAATCCTTTGCCTCGCTGAGCCCCAGCCTGCTTGCCCGCAAGGGTGCGGCTCGCCCGGCGATGCGTCCACAACTCGCGCCGCTGACGTTCGAGGAAGCGAATCCCGCCGGTTTCGACGCGGGCTTCGATGACCAGAATGCACTCGGCTGGAATGACATGGGCGACGATGACGTGGTGCCGGCTGTAGCCCTCGCGCCCGTCGACGAGCCTGCGAACTCCATCCCGCGCACGCAGCCCGAAGTGCTGCGCCAGATCGAAACGCTGGCCACCGCGATCAACGGGAAGGCCGCGCCGCGCGAAGCCGCGCCGCTTTCTGCCGGCATGATCAAGATGCCGCGCCGCAATGGTTCTGCGCTGGAGGAAGGCCGCAAGGCGGCCTTTACGCTGCGCCTCGATGCCGAACGTCATTTCCGACTTCGACTTGCCTGCACGCTGGAAAATCGCAGCGCGCAGCAGGTGGTCGTGCAGGCGCTCGACGCCTTTCTTGAATCCATGCCCGGCCTCGACAGCCTGGCGCGCCGCGCGCGGCAATCGTGAAACCGTTCTCGCTGGGAAACCGAGCCATGACGAACCAAGTCTTGAAGAACCTGTCCGGCTTCACTTCGCTGCGGTCAGTGCGCTTCTGCCTTTCGACCGCGCTGGCCGCCGGCCTGCTGGCAGGCTGCAGCGCCAACGGGCCGCATCCGGGCAAGTTTGCTTCAGGGGCGCAATCCGCGATGGATGGTGGCGACAGCACCAAGGCGGTCGCACTGGCTGAACAGGCGGTGCAGGCCGATCCGCGCAATGCCGCGTTCCGGCTTCTGCTGGGCAATGCTTATCTGCGCGCGGGCCGGTTCGAATCGGCGCATCAGAGCTATAACGACGCAATGGATCTGGGCGAGGACGGCGGCAAGGCCGCGCTCAGCCTGGCATTGGCAGATATCGCGATGGGCAAGCTGCCCGAGGCGGTGGACACGCTGAACACCTACCGCGACAGCATTCCCGCCGCCGATTTCGGGCTGGCGATGGCGATGGCGGGCCAGACCGGGCAGGGCGTGACCGTGCTGGTCGATGCGCTCCGCCGCGGTGAAAATACGCCGAAGATCCGCCAGAACCTGGCCTTCGCCTATGCACTTTCGGGCAGCTGGCGCGAAGCGCAGATCATGGCCGCGCAGGATGTTCCGGCCGATCAGTTGAACGCCCGCCTGCAGGATTGGGCCGCGATGGGCAAACCGGAGGATGTGCGCCTGCGTGTTGCCTCGCTGCTGGGCGTGCCGCTGCGTGGCGACGATGGCCAGCCGGCCGCACTGGCGCTGACAAATTCAACGGCGCCGGAACAACTTAGTGCAGATACTGCGATAAAGGCGGATGCACTGGCGGCCGCTGCGCAGGCGCTTGCCAAGGCGGCGATCGAGGAACTGCCGGCGGCGGATGCTGCTGCTTCCGCACCGGCACCGGCCCTTGCAGACGCTTCGTCGGTACCGGCTGAGACCCAGCTGGCCGCGATCGACATGCCGCCTTCCAGCGCTGCCGCTCTGGCTCCGACTGCACCCCAGCTGGCACCCACGCCACAGGAAATTGCCCTCGCCCGCCAGCCTTACCGCGTTGTTGGTGCCCGTTCCGTGCGGCGGGCGGCGAATGTCGTTGCGGCGCCAGTGGCCCCCGCGACGGGTGGCTCGCACGTTGTTCAGCTCGGTTCGTTCCGTTCGTCCGAAGGTGCCCAGCGGGCTTGGCGGCATTATACCAAACGCGCGCCTTCGCTGAACGGCCATTCCCGTCTGATAACGCAAGTAACTGTAAACGGTATGCAATTCTGGCGCGTGCAGGCTGCCGGCTTTGGCGGTTATGCCAACGCGCGGTCGATGTGCGGTTCGGTCAAATCGCGCGGCGGGGCTTGCCTGGTAATGGCGGCACCGCAGGGAATTTCGCCGCAGGGCCGCCCGGCGGACGCCCGTTTCGCCCGGCGCTGAACGACACCTAAAAGCACCTAACGACACCTAAGCGGGCCTGGCAGCGATGCCGGGCCCATTTTCGCGCCTGTTTCAATCGATCCGGGTACCGCCCTTGAACAGCGCGGTGACACGGCCCTCGACCGGACGGCGATCGAACGGAGTGTTGCCCGCCGCCGCCGCCATCTTGTCGGAATTGACGATCCACGGTCGGTGCGGATCGATCAGCGCGATGTCGGCTTCAGCACCCACTTCCAGTTTGCCCGCCGCCACGCCGAGCAGGCTGGCGGGTTTGCCGGCCAGCAAGGCGAACGCGCGGGCCATGTCGATGTGGCCATCGCGGACGAGGGTGAGCGTGAGCGGCAGGAGCGTTTCCGCGCCGGCCATGCCGGGTTCCGCATCGGCGAAGGGTAGGCGCTTGTCTTCGGGGCCGCGCGGATCGTGGCCCGAAGAAATGACGTCGATCGTGCCATCGGCGATCGCGGCGATCACGGCCTTGCGATCATCGTCGCAGCGCAGCGGCGGCGACATGCGACAGAAGGTGCGGAAATCGACGAGTTCGAGGTCCGACAGCATGAAGTGCGCCGGGGTGACGCCGGCGGTGATGCGAATGCCCCTGGCCTTGGCGGCGCGGACCAGATCGAGCGCGCGGGCAGTCGTCACCTGGCGGAAATGGACCTGTGCGCCGGTTGCTTCGGCCAGCGTTATGTCGCGGGCGACGGCGAGGGCTTCGGCTTCGGCGGGGGCGCTGGGCAATCCCAGCCGGGTGGCCATCTCGCCCGCCGTGGCGACGGCATTGCCCGCGATCCCGGCATCTTCGGCGTGGGTGACGACCACCAGATCGAGCATGGCGCAATAAGACAGCAGGCGCATCATGACGCCCGAATCGCCGATCCAGCGACGGCCGGTGGAAACCGCACGCGCGCCGGCATCGCGCATCAATGCCAGTTCGGCCAGTTCGCGGCCTTCGAGGCCCCGAGTCGCGGCGGCGAGGGGGTGGACCCACATGTCGGGCTTTCCACTTTGCGCGGCGAAGCGGATGCGGGCCGGGTGATCGAGCGGCGGGCCCTGATCGGGCATCAGCGCGGCGCGGGTGATGCCGCCGAAATGGAAGGCGGGCTTGTCGACCGCGAACACGCCCAGATCGACGAGGCCGGGCGCGACCAGCGCGCCTCGGGCATCGACCACTTCGTCGCCATCCTGCGGTGCCACGTCGCCGAGCGCGACGATGCGGCCATTTTCGCAGCGGATCGTGCCGGGGGAGGGTTCGCCGTGCGGCAGGACCAGCCGTCCGCCGGTGATGGTGAGGGGGCGGGGAATCATGCCGCGCCTCCCGCCCCAAAGCCATCTGAGTCGGCCCAGCCCGGCACACCGCGCGCGCGGCGGGTGAGCACTTCAAGGCAGGCCATGCGGATGGCGACGCCGCTTTCGACCTGCCGGGTGATCAGGCTGCGGGTCGGGTGATCGGCGACGGTACTGTCGATCTCTATGCCCCGGTTCATCGGGCCGGGGTGCATGACCAGCGCATCGGGTTCGGCCTTGGCCAGCCGATCGAGCGTGAGACCGTAGAGGTGGCGGTACTCGCGGGGGCTGGGGATGAACTGGCCCTCCATGCGTTCCTGCTGCAGCCGCAGCATCATGACGACGTTGGCCCCTTTGAGCGCAGCATTGAAATCATGAAACGGCCGAACGCCCATCGCTTCGATGCCGGACGGCATCAGCGCGGGCGGGGCGCAGACGCTGATATCGACGCCCAGCGCGGTAAGGCACAGGATGTTCGAGCGCGCGACCCGGCTGTGCAGCAGATCGCCGCAGATTGTCACTTTCAGCCCGTTTAGGTCGCTGCCGGGCGCAAGGCCCAGCGCGTGGCGGATGGTCAGCGCATCGAGCAGCGCCTGCGTGGGGTGTTCGTGCTGGCCATCGCCCGCGTTGAGCACCGGGCAATCGACCTTTTCCGCGATCAGACGCACCGCACCCGAACTCGCGTGGCGGATCACGATGGCATCGGCGTGCATGGCGTTCAGCGTCATCGCCGTGTCGATCAGCGTTTCGCCCTTTTTCACGCTGCTGGTGGCGGCGTGCATGTTCACCACGTCTGCCCCCAGCCGCTTGCCCGCGATCTCGAACGACAGCAGCGTGCGGGTGGAGTTCTCGAAAAAGGCGTTGATGATGGTCAGGCCGGACAGCACTTCGGCGCGCTTTTGCGGCTGGCGGTTGAGCGCGACCCACTGTTCGGCCTCATCCAGCAGATAGAGAATCTCGTGCCGGGCGAGGTGGGCGATACCCGTCAGGTCGCGGTGCGGAAACGCCAGCGCGCCGGCGGGATAGCGTGCGCTGATAGCGTTGCTGGTCGGGGTGGGGATCGATGGTTGCATCGAAGACCACGCGTTAGGCCGCCCTTTGCGCTCTGCCAAGTCTTTCGGCTGGCACAATGGAGCCCGCGTCCATAGATATCCCCCATGAACTTTGCTCGCTCGGTCTGGAAGATCCTCGTCGCCATCAAGGACGGGATGGTCATGCTCCTCCTCCTCCTGTTTTTCTGGGCCATTTACGCCCTGCTCACGCTGCGGCCCGCGCCGGGCATGGTGCGCGATGGCGCGCTGTACCTGCCCATTGATGGCCCGGTGGTGGAGGAAAAGACCCGTATCCAACCGACAGCGCTGCTGCTTTCGGGCAGCCGTCCGCAAAAGGAATATCAGGAGCGCGATCTGGTGCGCGCGATCACGGCGGCGGCGAGCGATAGCCGGATCAAGGCGGTGGTGATCGACCTCGAAAAGTTCGGCGGCGGCCGCCAGGTGGCGCTGGCCAACATCGGCGCGGCGATGGACAAGGTGCGCGCGGCGAAAAAGCCCGTGCTGGTGCGCGCCACGTTCTATCAGGATGGCGGCATGTTGCTGGCCGCGCACGCCAGCGAGGCGTGGGTCGATCCCATCGGCGGCGTCGCCATCGCCGGGCCGGGCGGCACATCGCTGTATTACAAGGCGCTGCTCGACCGGCTGAAGGTGAAGGCCCACGTGTTCAAGGTGGGCACGTACAAAAGCGCGGTCGAACCGTTCATCCGCGAAAATGCCTCGCCCGAATCGAAGGAAGCGCTGAGCGCGGTTTATGCTGCGCTGTGGGATAACTGGCAGGCCGATGTGAAGAAGGCGCGGCCCAAGGCGGACCTGACGCTGGCGACCGGCGATCCGGTGAAGTGGCTGGAGCAATCCGGCGGCGATGCGGCGCAGGCGGCAGTGAAGGCGGGGCTGATCGACAAGGTGGGTGACCGCACCGACTTCGCCAAGCGCGTGGCGGCACTGGTCGGCGCGGACCCCGCCGGGCCGGATGGGGCGTTCGTGCACACGAAGATCGGCCCCTATCTGGCGGACCGGAGCGAACCGACCGCGGGCAAGGCCATCGCCGTCGTGACCATTGCTGGCGATATCGTGGACGGCGAGGCCGGACCGGGAGCGGCGGGCGGCGACCGCATTGCCGGGCTGATCGACAAGGCGGCGAGCAGCGGAGATTATGCCGCGATGGTGGTGCGGGTCGATTCGCCGGGCGGATCGGTGCTGGCCTCCGAACGCATCCGCGCCGCGATAGATCGGGTGAAGGCCAAGGGCCTGCCGGTGGCTGTTTCGATGGGCAGCCTGGCCGCGAGCGGCGGATATTGGGTCTCCACTCCCGCGCAGCGCATCTTTGCCGAACCCGCGACGATCACCGGTTCCATCGGCATTTTCGCGATCATCCCGACGTTTGAAGAGGCGCTGGCCAAGGTCGGCGTGACCACCGACGGCGTGCGCACCACCCCGCTATCGGGCCAGCCCGACGTCATCGGCGGGTTGAGCCCGCAAGTGGAAGCGGTGACGCAGAGCCAGATCGAATCGAACTATGCGCGGTTCCTGTCGCTGGTGGCGGCTTCGCGGCACAAGACGCCGCAGGATATCGACAAGATCGCGCAAGGGCGCATCTGGGATGGCGGCACCGCGCGGCAGATCGGGCTGGTCGACCAGTTCGGCGGGCTGGACGATGCGCTGGCATGGGCGGCGAACGCGGCCAAGGTGAAGGAATGGCACCCGGTGTTTCTGGGCGCTGCAAACGATCCTTTCGAAAGCCTTCTGGAGCAGATGGCAGGGACCGATTCGGATCAGGGCGACGCGACGGCGGGCGACTTCGCTTCGCTGGTGGCGCTGCGCCAATCGGCGCTGGCGGACCGGCTGGGTGCGGACCTTTCGCGCCTGCTGGGCGGGCAGGGCGCGCAGGCTTATTGCATGGAATGCGCCGGAGTTGCCGAACGGCCTGTGGCGAAGGGCGAGGGGCGTGGCTGGCTGGCGGTGCTGGCGAAACTGATTGGATGAGGGCGAAGGCCAAGTTCGTGGCTCTAAAAACACCCCTGCTCCCCCGCGCAGGCGGGGGCCTCAGGCGGTATTGCGCTTGCCGGGCCGAGGCCCCCGCCTACGCGGGGGAGCAGGGCTGATGAGTAGTCAATTCAGCGGCGGCGGAGTCTCCTGCGGACTGCCGGGATCGATCGTATCCGGGAAATCGGGCGGCACTTCGGATGGCTGGTTGCCGGGCTCGTTCAGGGGTTCGGGCTGCACCGGAACTTCGCTGGGGCTTTGCGGATCAATGCGGTCGGGCGGCGGGGGTTCGGGGGTCGTGGCCATAATGGTTCCTTTGCGGTGGATCGGGCTTTCAACGGGTCACATCGCATGGCGGTTCCGGCCCGGCTTGCGGACACTTGCCCTTTTCCTGTCGCTGCGATAGGGGCACCGCTCGCTTTTCGCCGGATGCGGGCGTGGCGGAACTGGTAGACGCAGCAGGTTTAGGTCCTGCCATCGCAAGATGTGGGGGTTCGAGTCCCTTCGCCCGCACCAGAGCCGTCCGGCCGGCTCCGATACAAGAAGTGGCGTGGCAACGTCATACCAGAAAGTTGGATCACTGATGCAGATCGTCGAAACCAGCAACGAAGGCCTGAAGCGGGCCTATTCCGTCACCATCGCGGCGACGGACATTGCGGCGCGAATCGAAGGCGAGGTCAAGAAGATCGCGCCGACGGTGCGCATGCCCGGCTTCCGCCCCGGCAAGGTGCCCGCGAACCTTGTGCGCAAGATGCACGGCCCGGCCCTGCATCAGGAAGCCCTGAACACCACCATCCGCGAAGCGATGGACAAGCTTGTTGCCGACAACAAGCTGCGTCCCGCAATGCAACCGGATGTGTCGCTGGGTGAAGGTTATGAAGAAGGCAAGGACGCGGAACTGACCGTCGCCCTGGAAATCCTGCCCGAAATCGCGGCACCTTCGCTCGAAGGGCTCAAGCTTGAAAAGCTGGTCGTGCCCGTGACGGACGCTCAGGTCGACGAATCGATCGAGAAGATCGCTGCCGGTCAGAAGAGCTTTACCGATGCCGGTGAAGGCGCGGTGGCCAAGGATGGCGACCAGCTCATCATCGATTTCCTCGGCAAGGTCGATGGCGTGCCCTTCGAAGGCGGCGCGGCTGAAGATACCCCGCTGGAACTCGGCGCGGGCCGCTTCATCCCCGGTTTCGAGGAACAGCTCGGCGGCGTGAAGGCTGGCGACGAAAAGACCATCACGGTCACGTTCCCCGAAGATTATCCCGCCAAGGATCTGGCCGGCAAGGACGCGACGTTCGACATCACCGTGAAGGCGGTGAAGGTTGCAGGCGATTTCGTGGCCGACGACGATTTCGCGAAGCAGCTGGGGCTGCAGGGCATCGACCAGCTGCGCGGCCTGCTGCGCGGCCAGCTCGAACAGGAAACCGCCGGCGTTACCCGCACGGCGATGAAGCGTTCGCTGCTTGACCAGCTTGCTGCCGGCCACGATTTCCCAGTGCCGCCGTCGATGGTCGAAGCCGAATTCGAGCAGATCTGGCAGCAGCTGAACCAGGAAGCGCAGCAGGAAGAAAATCCTGAAGAGGCGCTCAAGGAAATCGAAGCGGAGAAGGAAGACTACCGCAAGATCGCCGAGCGCCGCGTGCGTCTGGGCCTGCTGCTTTCGGAAATCGGCCAGGCCAATGGCGTCGTCGTTTCGGGCCAGGAAATGGAAATGCTGGTCCGCCAGGCTGCCCAGCAGTATCGCGAGGAAGACCGCAAGCGCTTCGTCGAATACGTCCAGTCGGACCCCATGGTCGCTGCCCAGCTGCGCGCCCCGCTGTATGAAGACAAGGTCGTCGATTTCCTGTTCGACAAGGCCGAAGTGACCGAGCGTGAAGTGACGCGCGAGGAACTCGAAGCCGCGATCGAAGCCGATGAAAACGGCCAGCCTGCCGAAGTGAAGTCGGAACCCAAGAAGAAGGCTCCGGCCAAGAAGAAGGCGGCTGCTGAAGACGCTCCCGCGGAAGAAGCTGCTGCGGCTGAGGAAGCGGCGACCGACGAAGCTGCAGACGATGCCAAGCCTGCGAAGAAGGCTCCGGCCAAGAAGAAGGCCGCCGCCGAAGACGCGCTGGCCGCCGAAGCAGAAGCTGCGGAAGAAGCGCCTGCTCCCAAGAAGAAGGCCGCTCCCAAGAAGAAGGCCGAGGAAGCCTGATTTCGGGCTGACTTTCGGGCAAACAAAAAGGGCGCTCCGGCAAGGGGCGCCCTTTTTCGTGTACGCGTTCGTGCTGCGGAATCGCACGGATTGCCTGCGATTTGCGGTGTGAGAGAATCAGGTAAGCAACGGACCCAGGGGGGTACTACCGATGCATACCGTGCGTAGTCGCAAGGCCTCGCAGCCGCCAGTTGCCTGCACTTCCAAGATACCCGCGCCGCGATCGTCGCGGCACGATCTGGCGCTTGTGGCACGCGCCGCGCCTTCGTTTCCTGCCGACCTTGTCGTACCACCGCGGCGTGGTGCGGTGATTACGACCACCGCTTGGCCGGTTATCACCCTGACCGCCGTCGACGTGCCGGGCGATGCGCTGGTGATGGCCAGCGCGCCTGCTCCCGCTTTGCGCAAGGCCGCGCCCCTGTGTGGAAAACGGACCAAGCGCCAGACACGCAAATCCGCTCGAAAAACTCCGCAATCCCCAAAGATTCTACACACTTGCGTTCTTGCCCTTCCGCCGACGCCCGAACCGCTGGCCGAACCCGACCCCACGCCGGCCATCGAGCCAGTCGTCCTGCCCCCGGATGACGACTGGCTCGATCCGGTCGCGCCGCTGCCCCGCGCGCGCTCGCTGGTTCCCGCACGGCGGCAGGGTCTTGTCGACGTGGTCGCGTATATCCTGCGCGACAGCGGTCGCCGACTGGCGCGCTGGTCTGCCAGCCGCCACAAACTGCGCGAGGACCGGGCGGAACTCGCCCGCGCGACGCGCGAACACCGTTCTTTTCAACTACAAATGGAGGCACTCACAGCCCTTCGGGAATTCGCCAGAGCGGAATAACCGCCATCTGAAACTGATCGCTTATTCGCCCCAGCGCTTCAACGATGGCCGGAGCACGGGCACCGTGCGCGCGCGTTCATAAGCCGCTCCAGCCGCCAGCACGCGCGCATCGTCCCATGCCGCGCCGATGAACGACAGGCCGATGGGCAGCCCTTCGACGCCGCCCATCGGCACGGTCAGATGTGGATAACCGGCCACCGCCGCGATGGACCCCGCACCCACGCGGATGCCGCCGCCGCCGCTGACAAGGTCGATCGGCCAGGCGGGGCCATCGGTCGGTGCGATCAGGAACGAGACCTTGTTGTCGGCCAGCAGTTTGTCGATGCCGTCCTTGCCCGCCAGCCGCAGCGAAGTTTCACGCGCGGTGCGATAGCCGGCGACATCGGTGGTGGCCTCGGCCTTTTCGAACACGTCCTGCCCGAACCAGCGGAGTTCTTCGGGGTGAGCCTTGTTGAAGGCGATCACGTCGGCAAGGCTGCGCACCGATGGATTGCCGGGCAGGCTGCGCAAGTATGTGCCCAGATCCTCGCGCAGTTCATAGAACAGCACGGTTTCCTCGCGCTTGCCCATGTCTTCGGGGAAGCTCCAGTCGATCTCGACCAGTTCGGCGCCCGCCGCCTTCAGGTCGGCGAGTGCCTTGGCGAACAGGGCGAGCACCTTGGGGTCGGTGCCCGCCTGCTTGCGCATCACGCCAAGGCGCATTCCCTTCAGGCTCGCCTCCGCCAATCCTTCGGTGAAGTCAGTCTTGTGCGCGTTGGCCGTGGTCGTCGCGGGATCGGCGGGGTCGGTGCCGGCCATCGCGGTCAGGATCATCGCGGCGTCGCGCACGCTGGTGGTCATCGGGCCGGGCGTATCCTGGCTGTGGCTGATCGGCACGATGTGGGTGCGGCTGACGAGGCCGACGGTGGGTTTGAACCCGACAATGCCGTTGACGGAGGCCGGGCAGGTGACCGAACCATCGGTTTCGGTGCCGATTGCCGCCCATGCGAGGCCCGCCGCCACCGCCGCACCGCTGCCGGAGGATGAGCCGCAGGGGCTGCGGTCCAGCGCATGGGGGTTCTTCGTCTGCCCGCCGGTGCCGCTCCACCCGCTGGAGGAAAAGTCCGACCGGATGTTCGCCCATTCGGACAAGTTGGTCTTGCCCTGAATCACCGCCCCACTTGCGCGCAGCCGCGCCACCAGCGGGGCATCGCGCCCGGTGATGTTGCCCGCCAGCGCCAGGCTGCCGGCGGTGGTCGGCATGGGATCGCGCGTCTCGATATTGTCCTTGATCAGAATGGCATGGCCCTTGAGCGGGCCGGCGGGGGCGGTGGCTTCGGCCTTCAAAGCGTTGGGGTTGATCGCGATCACGGCATTGAGCATCGGCCCCGAATCATCGATGGCGGCGATGCGCGAGAGGTAGGTCGCGATGCTTTCGGGGGTCTGCGCCGCTGCCGGTATTGCACCCAAGGCGAAGGTGGTTGCCAATATGGTGCGAAAATATGCCATGCGCTGTCCCCGATATCCCGTCGGCGCGATGGTGCGCCGGAAGGCTGAAGACCGGCAAGCAGTCAGCAGGGGCAGGCGTAAAAAGGGTGGCGGCGGTCACCGGGCGTCCAAAGTCCGCCGATTCGTTCGCTTCACCCCCCGGTTTTGCCCGGATGTGGGGTTAACGCCCTTGAACATCCTGCCGGGGCACGCGACATAGGCCCGGCAATTCACAAGAGGGATCACATGCTCGACCTGTTCGGCGCCAGCAGCGCGCAAGGCAAATTCACGCAAGACCCCGTCACCGGCGCGCTCGTGCCGGTGGTGGTCGAGCAGACCAGCCGGGGCGAACGCAGCTTCGACATTTTCAGCCGGTTGCTGCGCGAACGCATCGTGTTCATCACGGGCGAAGTGGAAGACAACATGGCTTCGCTGATCGTGGCGCAGCTGCTTTTCCTGGAATCCGAGAATCCTTCCAAGGACATCTCGATGTACATCAACTCGCCGGGCGGTGTCGTCACGGCGGGCATGGCGATCTATGATACCATGCAGTACATTCGGCCCCGCGTTTCGACCGTGTGCATCGGACAGGCCGCTTCGATGGGCAGCTTCCTGCTTGCCGCCGGCGAACCCGGCATGCGCATCGCACTGCCCAGCGCGCGCATCATGGTCCACCAGCCTTCGGGCGGGGCGCGCGGCATGGCTTCGGATATCGAGATCCAGGCGCGCGAGATCCTGCGCATCCGCAAGCGGATGAATGACCTTTACGTCAAGTTCACCGGCAAGTCGCTGGAAGTGATCGAAAAGGCCATGGACCGCGACACCTTTCTTGAAGCCGAGGAGGCCAAGGAGTTCGGACTCGTGGACAAGGTGTTCGAATCGCGTCCCGCATCGGAGCAGATCGGCGACGAAAGCGGCAGCGGCGGCGCACCTTCGGCTTGATGATTCGCTAAATAATCTTTGGATGGCGGCATCTTAAGCAAGGCGAAAGGTGCCGCCAGCTACGGATTTTTCACTGTTTTCGTGTCCGGTTGATTAATGCCATCGCGGTAGTAGGATAATCGGGCCCGCCTCTCGTGGAGAGGTGCCTGGGATCGAAGAATGACCAAGCTTTCCGGATCGGATACCAAGAGCACGCTGTACTGCAGCTTCTGCGGCAAATCGCAGCATGAGGTGCGCAAGCTCATCGCGGGTCCCACCGTGTTCATCTGCGATGAATGCGTCGAGCTGTGTAACGACATCATCCGGGAAGAGACCAAGGCTGGTATCGCCGGCAAGAAGGACGGCGGCGTACCCACGCCGCGCGACATCTTCGCGACTCTTAACGATTATGTGATCGGGCAGGACCGCGCCAAGCGCGTGCTCTCCGTGGCGGTGCACAACCATTACAAGCGGTTGAAGCACAGCGGCAAGGGCGGCGAGGTCGAGCTTTCGAAGTCGAACATCCTGCTCGTCGGGCCGACCGGTTCGGGCAAGACCCTGCTGGCGCAGACGCTGGCCAAGACGTTCGACGTGCCGTTCACGATGGCCGATGCCACCACGCTGACCGAAGCGGGTTACGTGGGCGAGGACGTGGAAAACATCATCCTGAAGCTGCTTCAATCGAGCGACTACAACGTCGAGAAGGCGCAGCACGGCATCGTCTATATCGACGAAATCGACAAGATCAGCCGCAAGGCCGAAAACCCTTCGATCACCCGCGATGTTTCGGGCGAAGGCGTGCAGCAGGCGCTGCTGAAGCTGATGGAAGGCACCACCGCTTCAGTGCCGCCACAGGGCGGGCGCAAGCATCCGCAGCAGGAATTCCTGCAGGTGGACACGACGAACATCCTGTTCATCTGCGGCGGCGCGTTTGCGGGCCTCGACAAGATCATTTCGGACCGCCTGCAAAAGCGTTCGATCGGTTTCGGCGCGCATGTTGCCGATCCGGACAAGCGCAAGATCGGGGAACTGCTGCAGAAGGCAGAGCCGGAAGATCTGCTCAAGTTCGGCCTTATCCCCGAATTCGTCGGTCGCCTGCCGGTGATCGCCACGCTTAACGATCTTGATATCGAAGCGCTGGTCAAGATCCTGAAGGAACCGAAGAACGCGCTGATCAAGCAGTATGCCAAGCTGTTCGAGCTGGAAGACGTGGCGCTGACCTTTACCGACGACGCGCTTGAAGCGATTGCCAAGCGGGCCATCGAACGCAAGACCGGCGCGCGCGGACTTCGCTCCATCGTCGAAAGCCTGCTGCTCGACACGATGTTCGATCTGCCGACGATGGAAGGCGTGACCGAGATCGTCGTCGACAAGGACGTGGTCGATGGTCGCAAGGAGCCGGTTCAGGTGCTGAAGGGCAAGGAACAAGCGGCCTGAAGCGGCGTACCTCTACCCAGTCTACTATCCCGGCTTATGGGTAACGTGGCAGATCGCCGGGGGACCGGTATGGGGTGGTTCTGCTAGGTTCATCTCACATGAAGCGCTATCTTTTTGTATGCAGCCAGAACCGACTTCGAAGCCCAACTGCTGAGCAGATCTTTGCCGGCTGGCCGGGCATAGAAGTGGATTCCGCTGGTACTAACAATGATGCCGAGAACCCGCTGACCAGCGAGCTTGTCAGCTGGGCCGACATCATCGTGGTCATGGAAAAGGCACATCGCAACAAACTGCAGCGCAAGTTCCGCTCAGCGCTTTCCAGCCAGCGTATTGTCTGTTTGGATATCCCGGATGATTACGAGTTTATGGACCCGTCGTTGGTAAGCCTGCTCAAGGCAAAGATGCTGCGCTTCCTTCCATCGACTTGAACTTATGCAATAGACGTAAAAATGGGCGGGGCCGCAATGGCACCCGCCCAAATTTTTACTCTTCTTCCCTGCCGCAGGGGGCCTGGAAGTAGGGCTGAGCTTGAGCCCCGTAGCCTCAGTTCGGCAGCGAAACCGCGTCGGTCACATGGATCACGCCGTTCTTCTGGAACACATCGGCCTGCGTCACGTGCGCCATGCCGCCCTTTTCGTCGGTGAGCCTCACACCGCCATCCATGATCGAGGCGGTGAGGACGCCGCCAGCGACGGTGGTCAGCTTGGCTGTGCCGCCGCCCGCCTTGATCTGCGCGATCAGGTCTGCGGCCGAAACTTTTCCTGCCACCACATGGTAGGTCAAGATCTTGGCCAAGGTTGCCTTGTTTTCGGGCTTGAGCAGCGTGTCGACGGTGCCGGCCGGCAGCTTGGCAAAGGCGGCGTTGGTGGGCGCGAAGACCGTGAACGGGCCGGCGCTGTTCAGGGTGTCGACCAGCCCGGCAGCCTTGACGGCTGCGACGAGCGTGGTGTGATCGGCCGAATTGACCGCGTTTTCAACGATGGTGCGGCTGGGCAGCATTGCGGCACCGCCCACCATGACGGCGTGGCCGCCCATATGATGATCGGCAAGGGCAGGCGTGGCGGCGAGCGGCAACAGGCAACCGGCCAGCAGCGCGCGGAACAGGAAGGTCTTCGGCATCGTCTTCTCCTTCAAAGGAAGGAAAGGAGGCGACGATCAGCCGTCCGGAAGCAGTGCACTGGGGAGTCGCAACACTTCATGGCATGACGCATCGCCCCCCGTCCCGATCACGAAGATGGGGTGCGCAGCAATTTTGACGAGATGCACGAAGGGGCAGGGAACGCTTTTGCAGCTATCAAACCACCGCTGCTTTCGCAGCTATCAAACCACAGCCTCGCTCACCAGCGTGCAGCCGTGTCCGTCGCGGTCGGTTTCGATTTGCAGGGTGGCGTGGCCGATGCCGAAATCGTGTTCGAGTTCGTGCGCCAGTTCGTGCAGGAAGGGATCGCCGGGGTGGCCTTCGGGGATCACCAGATGCGCGGTGAGGGCGGTTTCGGTGGTGCTCATCGGCCAGATGTGCAGGTCGTGCACGGCAACGACCCCCGGCTGGCCGCACAGGAATTCTCGCACCTTGCGCTCGTCGATGCCGGTGGGCACGCCGTGCAGGCCCATCTTCAGCGCATCCTTCAGCAGGCCCCATGTGCCATAGGCGATGATGGCGACGATCAGCAGGCTGGTGACCGGATCGATCCATTGCTGGCCGGTGAGCGTGATCGCGAACCCGGCGGCGACGACTCCGGCGGACACCGCAGCGTCCGCCGCCATGTGCAGGTAGGCGCCGCGGATGTTGATATCGTGCTTGCGGCCGCGCATGAACATCAGCGCGGTGATGGTGTTGATCGCGATGCCGATGGCCGCCACGATCATCACGGTGCCGCCCTCGATCGGTTGCGGATCGAACAGGCGGCGGATGGTTTCCATCGTGATGGCACCGAGTGCGATCAGCAGCATCGCCGCATTGCCCAGCGCCGCCAGGATCGAGCTTGACCGCAGGCCATAGGTGAACCGTGCGGAGGGCGGGCGCTTGGCCAGAATGCTGGCGATCCATGCGATGATGAGGCCGAGCACGTCCGACAGGTTGTGGCCCGCGTCTGCCACCAGCGCCATCGAACCGGCGATGACGCCATAGACCGCCTCGACCACCACGAACCCGCCGTTGAGCGCGATGCCGATGGCAAAGGCGCGGCCGAAGCTGGCGGGGGCGTGATCGTGGCCGTGGCTGTGATCGTGGTGATGGTGGTGGCCGGCTGACATTCCGTTTCCCTAGCCGCATGTGGGGGCGCTGGAAAATGAAATGGCGGCAACGCAGGATCCCGAGGTGCCAGGGGGCCTGTAAGCCGGGTTCTGTGACGCGGACGGTTTCGCACGAGTCGACCGTATCCGCGCCGGCAACCATTCCTCTTGGCGACATGTTGCCATGCCGCTCTAGCGACCAACCCGGGCGGTCGGGTCGAAACAACCTGTCCGTAAACGAACGTGCCGCCCCTATTCGGTCTTGCTCCGGGTGGGGTTTACCGTGCCGCGGCCGTTGCCGGCGCGCGCGGTGCGCTCTTACCGCACCCTTTCACCCTTACTGTCCCGGACCGAGATCCGGGATTAGCGGTCTGCTCTCTGTGGCACTTTCCCTTGATCTGCTTGCGCAAACCCGGCGGGCGTTACCCGCCACCCTTGTTTCGTGGAGCCCGGACTTTCCTCGGTATCTTGCGATCACGCGGTTGCCCGGCCCCCTGGCACGCGGGTCACCTAGCATGTCCCATATCGCGTTCCAACAGCAGTTCGAAAAGCAGTGCACCGATCTGGCCGTCGATTTCGCCGGTGATCTTGTGCGGTCGCCAGCGGCGCTGGAACGCGCGGATCGCGGCGTGACCATCGGCGATGTCATAGCCGAAGCGTTCGAGCGCGAGGAAAAAGGCGCTGTCGTTGTCGAACAGCAGGCGCATCGCCAGCTTGGGCTTGGGTAGCGCGAGCTTGAGCTTGGCCAGCATATCCCAATCGAACAGTTCGCCGGGATCGTCCTTGCGCGCGGGCGCAATGTCCGAATGGCCGACGACGTTGGCGCGGGGAATGTTGTGGCGCTTGACGATATCGGCCAGCAGCGGGACCAGCGCTTCCATCTGGGCATCGGTGAAGGGGCGGTAGCCCCATTCGTGGCCGGGATTGACGAGTTCGATGCCGACGCTGGCCGAGTTCACATCGGTGATCCCGCGCCAATAGGAACGCCCGGCATGCCACGCCCGCTTCGCTTCATCGACGAGGCGAGTGACGGTGCCATCCTCGTCGATCATGTAATGCGCGCTGACTTCGGCTTTCGGATCAAGCATCCGTTCCAGCGCATCAGCCCCGCTGCGCATGCCGGTGTAGTGCAGCACCACCATCGAAACCGGAAGCTTGCGCTCGTTCCAGTTGGGCGATGGAGCTTCGCGGTGGACCAGCCAGCGGTTCATGGGTCCGGCTCGGGTCAGGCCGCCGGCAGCATGGCGCCCATGACGAGCGCTTCGGCGGAGACATGGTATTGCAGCCCACCGCCAAGGCTGGTGGCCAACTGGTGGAGCATGGCGGCGGCGACGGTGCGGCTCGACAGATCCGCGGACGGCAGAGTGCCGTCGAGCGCCTGGCCGATTACCGGATCGAAGGCGATGCGCGGGCCGCTGGCGCGCACGACGAGTTCGCTCACGCCTTCGCGGAATTCAGCGGCAATATCGAGCGTGCCGCCGCGCACCAGTGCCTCAATCGCGATCAGCGAAAGGTTGAGCAGCGTCTTCACTGCAGGCTTGGGCAGGGTATCGCCCGCAAGGTTCCAGTTGGCGGTGATGCGGCCGTTGTTACCGACCAGCGCATCGACGAGCGCGCGCGGTTCCTGCACCGGCACCATTTCGCCGAATCCGCCCGCCGCGCCGAACGCGAGGCGGAAGAAGCGCAGCTTGTCGGCGGAAATCTTCGCGCTCTGTTCGAGGAGTTCGAAGCACTTGCGGCGCATTTCCGGGTCTTTCTCGTCCGCAAGGAGTTCGAGACCGTTGGAAAGCGCGCCTACGGGGCTGAGCAAATCATGGCACAGGCGCGAGCAAAGCAGGCTGGCAAGTTCAAGCGAATCGATAGTCATATTTCAGGATTCCAGCCTTTTGCCCGATGAAGTTGACACAGTTGACACGGTCCTGAGAACAAAGTTGCACGACCCGACCCTGACGGGGAAACGGGGCGCGAAGGAGGGCGTGCGGTGCATCATCGTGTGAAGCGCCTTATCCTTCAACCACGCGGTAGGAAAGCGGTTCGAACCCTGATCTGCCATCGCACCAGAGTGTAACCTCCCCGTTTGCGACGATTGCCCACACCCGTCCATCCCGCGCGGCGCTGAAGGCATCGGTGGCGGACGGGCGGGCCAGCCCGTTGGGGTGCGAATGGAAATAGCCGATCACCGGCGGACCGCCGGCGCGCGCTGCCTTGTGAGCGGCAATGAGCGCGGCAGGGTCGATCTCGAAATGGCGGGTGGGATCGGGGTGGATATTGGCGGCGACGAGCGCGGTTTGGATGTGCTGGTGCGAGCCATGCAACAAACCGCAGGTTTCGCGCGGCGCTGCTTCGCCGGTGGCGGAAATGATTGCCGAATGGGCAGATGCAGTGATCGTGATTGTGGCAGCCATCGGTGCGATCATAGCGCATCCGGCCTTTGCTGGCGATGCGCGCATCGGGTGCCCGCTGCGAAGACATGCCTTTTAGGGCAATCTTTTCGTCAATGCCAAATGCTTCCTTACAAGTCTTGTAAAGCAACCTTGCACACCGGTTGCGGTATGCTAATCCGCAAATGCGCAAAGTCTAGCCCGGCATACCGCGGAGCAAAAAACCGATGATTGAAGCAATAAAGGTTGGTAGTGAATTTCTGGTCAATACTCAGACATCTGGCAGACAGCTGAGCAACAGCATCGCCGACCTTGAAAGCGGTGGCTTTGTAGTCACTTGGTTTGATTCAAGTGGAACGCTTGGCGATCCCGAACAGAGCGTGAAGGCCCAGATATTCGCGCCGGACGGTGCCAAAGTCGGCGTTGAGTTTCTCGTCAATACTTCCACTGCATCCTATCAGGATGTCCCCACGGTAACGGGCCTTGCAGGCGGCGGTTTCGTGGTAACATGGGAAGACATTAGCGGCACGCTGGGCGACAGCAGCGAATACAGCGTCAAGGCGCAATTGTATGATGCGGCCGGTGCCAGGATCGGGGGCGAGTTCCTGGTCAACTCGGACACCCAATTCAGCCAGCGAGGTCCGCAGATCACCAGCCTTGAAGGCGGCGGTTTCGTCGTCGCGTGGGCGGGTTATGTCGGCACGGTCAGCACATTCAAGGCGCAGGTATTCGACGCAAGCGGCGCCGAAGTCGGCGGCGAATTTTCAGTCAACAGCACGCCTGCATTCACTGGCATCCTGTCGATCACCAGCCTGTCCGGCGGCGGTTTCGTGGTTGCGTGGGAAGACCTGAGCGGCACGCTTGGCGACAACAGCGGCAAAAGCATCAAGGCGCAGGTTTTTGATCTGGGCGGGGCCAAAGTCGGCGACGAGTTCCTTGTCAACACCCAGACAGCCGACGCCCAGAGCCGGCCTTCGATCACCGGGCTTGCAGCTGGCGGCTTCGTGGTGACGTGGGATGACAAAAGCGGCACGCTTGGCGACACCAGCACGAATAGCATCAAAGCGCAGCTGTTTGACGCGGGCGGGGCCAAAGTCGGCGGTGAGTTCCTCGTCAACACCCAGACCGCTTCTTCGCAATCGGACCCGTCCATCACCAGCCTGACCGATGGTGGTTTCGTGGTGACCTGGTATGATTTCAGTGGCACGCTGGGCGACACAAGCGGTGTCAGCATCAAAGCGCAGGTATTCGATGCTGCCGGCGCCATGGTCGGCGGCGAATTTCTGGTCAACACCCAGACCGGCGGGGGGCAGATTTCGCCTTCGACCACCGGCCTGCCCGGCGGCGGCTTCGTGGTGGTGTGGGACGATTACAGCGGCACGCTGGGAGACAGCAGCGGAAGCGGAATCAAGGCGCAGATTTTCAGTCTGGGCGAAGCGCCCGCCGCCACGCTCACCATCACCAGTAACGGCGGCGGGGATGCGGCGACCGTGCCGGTTCGTGAGAATTCCGTGGCAGTGACCACGATCACGGCAAGCAATGCCGGAACATCGCCGGTTTTCGAGATCGTGGGCGGCGCCGATGCTTCCTTTTTCGCCATCAACGCTGCCACTGGCGCGCTCTCGTTCAAGGCCTCGCCGGATTTTGAATCCCCAGCCGATGCCGGTGCCGACAATGGCTACGCCGTGACAGTCAAGGTCAGCAACGGAGAGCAGTCTGATACGCAAGTGCTGACAGTCACCGTGCAGGACCAGGATCTGGAGGGGCCTTTCCCCATTGCCATCACCAGCAACGGCGGCGGTGATACCGCAGCGGTTTCGGTCACGGAGAACGGGGTGGCGGCGACCACGGTTACGGTCAGCGAAGGCGGGGCGGCCCCGCGATTTGCCATCGTCGGCGGGGCGGATGCGGCGCTGTTCAAGATCAATGGCGCGACGGGCGCACTCAGCTTCAAGGCAGCACCCGATTTCGAAAAGCCGGGCGATGCAGGGCGCAATAATGTTTATGACGTGATCGTGCGGGCCGCCAATGGCAGCGTGACCGATAGCCAGTCCATCGCGGTGACGGTGACCAACGTGGGCAACGAAGTGATCACCGGCACGTCGCGCGCGGATATCCTGGCGGGGGCATCGGGCAGCGATACGATCAAGGGCGGCGCGGGCGACGACCGGCTGAGCGGGGCTGGCGGGGCTGACAGACTGTTTGGCGGCGATGGCAATGACAGTCTGACCGGCGGCACCGGCAACGATAAACTTTCAGGCGGGAACGGCGCCGACAGGCTGCTGGGCGGCGCGGGGCGCGACACGTTGATCGGCGGCGACGGCGCGGACAAGTTCAGGTTCGACGTGCTGGAAACCGCCGCCAATCGCGATACGATCAGCGATTTCGTGCACAATGTTGATCGGATCGAAATTGTGCGATCAGCGTTTGCCGCCTTCGCCGGAGACAATGCAGGCGTGCTTTCGCCTGCGGAGTTCTTGGTTGGCAGCAAGGCGCAGACGGCTGACCAGCACCTGATCTACAATCAGGCAAACGGCGCGCTGTTCTATGACGTGGATGGTAAGGGCGGCGATGCGCAAGTGCTGATCGCGGTGCTTTCGTCCAAGCCATCGCTGGACGCGGGGGATTTCGTGCTGGTGTGACCGGGGTGGTCAGAGCGCTGGCGGCGTTGCCGACCCTGGCGCGCCAGGGTCTCTGACCACCTCGGCTCGCAATGGCGGGAATACGTCCTCGATCGCCTTGGTGTCGGGCAGGATGTAGACGTAGCCGCCCTTACGCGCGAACAGCGGGCTCACGTTCTTGCCATAGAACGCGCCGGGCACGTTGATGCAGCCGAACGTGATGCGGTTGTCGTCGGGGGTGGGGGAAGCCATGCGCTGGCTGCGGCGTTCTTTCTTGCTTGCGCCCGGCGGGATCGGGTGGAGTGCCACTGAGGTCGCGTAATCGACCCACAGCACTTTCTGCTTGCCGGCGGCGCGACCGAACTTGGCGAGGAAACGGCCTGCGGGCGTGGTCTTTTCCGCCGGGCCGATCTCGGCGAGGTTCTTGCTGCCGATGCCGGGGGTAGCTTCGTCGCCGCTGGCGACGCCGATCAGGACGGGCACGGTGCCGAGCAGCTTGCGCTTGGCGTTGTAGACCGAGATCGAGGCACTCTGCTTGTCGATGATCGCATAGGGCAGTGCGCGGTTGTCGTTCGTGGCGCTGACCCAGTCGGCAACCCGTGTCGCCTGTGCGGACGGCATAAGCGCGGCTGGGGCGGTTTTTGCCGCTGACTTTGACGGGGTGGCCACGTCTTCCGCTCGGGCGGGCATCGCGAAGACGAACGCCAGACCGGCGAGCACCCCTATGGCAGTTTTCATGTTACAGGGCACTCACGCGAAAACGGTCGCCGCTCCGCTGGAACAGCGACGCACAATGATCAGGGCAGTTATGCCTAATCAGTTACGGGGACGCTTGCGCTGGGCTTCGACCATGCGCTGTTCCACGCCATCGACGCGGGCACCCATTTGATCGAGACGCTGCGCATTCTGCTGCGCCTGGCCCGATGCGGCCTGTGCTTGTGCAAGGGCGGCCTTCGCGGTGCCATCGGTTTCCTGCAGGCGGCCTTCGAGGGCATCGACGCGCTGTGCGACCGGAGCGATTTGTTCGCGGACGTAAGACTTCGTGGCGCAGCCGCTAAGGCTGATCGCACCGACAAGAATAATGGCGGCCGGGGCAAGTTTGGTGAGAGCTGGTGACATATCGTTCTTCCAATGATGTGCGCCCCCAACGATCCCCAAGCTCATCGGCTCCCTTGCGACAAACCGTTTCGGTTCGGCTGTGCATGAGGTCGGGCGAGTGGAAGAAAATCAGCACTAATGTGCTTGTGGCGGTGGAAGAAATCGCCGGCTGCTGTGGAGAATGTGCCTTTTCAAGGTGTTGCGGCGCGGGCATCGTCGCCGGTAATCGCGTGCAGCGCCGCGATCTGCGCTGCGCTGACGTTTCCCGGTTGGCGCGTGACCTGCCAACGCACGCCTTCGTTGCAAGGCGGGGTGCGTCGCCCCTTCTTCGACCCCGATGCCCAGCAACGCGTAGTTGCCAGCATAATCGACAGCACGAGGTGGTGATTGAATTGGACACGTCAAAGGAATGTGGCCGGGCGAGAACGCCTTGCGGACCTGTTGGACATCCCCATATGGACGGGCATGGGGGCCGACACTGTTATCGAAGGCGTGATTCCGACCGGCGGGCAGCGGCTCGACCGGGCGCTGGCCGATGCTTCCGGCCTTTCGCGTGAGCGGGTGAAGGCGCTGATCGACGATGGGCGGGTGGAACTGGGCGGCAAGGTGGCCACGCAGGTATCGTCCAAGGTGGCCGCAGGATCGGCTTTCGTGATCAGGGTGCCGGGTGCCGCGCCTGCCGAAGCGGTGGCGCAGGATATTCCGCTGGTCGTGGTCTATGAAGATGCCGACCTGATCGTGGTGGACAAGCCGGCCGGGCTGGTGGTGCATCCCGCCGCCGGCAATCTGGATGGCACGCTGGTCAACGCTCTGCTACACCATTGCCGAGGCCAGCTTTCGGGTATCGGCGGGGTGGCACGGCCGGGGATCGTCCACCGGATCGACAAGGACACATCGGGCCTGCTGGTCGTGGCCAAGACCGACGTGGCGCACGAAGGCCTTTCGGTGCAATTCGCCGATCACAGCATCACCCGTGCCTATCTGGCGGTAACGGCGGGCGCTCCCATGCCGCCATCGGGCACGATTCGCGGCGTGATCGCGCGGTCGACGCACGACCGCAAGAAGATGGCGATGATCGAGGAAGGCCGCAAAGGCGCGAGCCGCGGCAAGCATGCTGTGACGCATTATCGCACGCTGGAGCGGCTGGAAGGCGCGGCGCTGATCGAATGCCGGCTGGAGACGGGGCGAACCCACCAGGTGCGCGTTCACCTTGCGTCAATTGGTCATTCGCTATTGGGTGACCCTGTGTATGGAAGTACGCCCAGCAAACTTCGGCCTATCCTCGCGCGGCTCGATTTCCGCCGGCAGGCCTTGCACGCCGCCGAACTGGGGTTCATTCATCCCGTGAGCGGCGAGCCTGTTCATTTCACCAGCCCGACGCCCGTCGATATGCGGGAACTGATCGTCGAACTGTGCGCTGCGGATGACGAGGTTGCCCTTATGGCACGATTGCGCTGAACCGGGTTCAGTTGTAGTTTGAAACTGAAAACATTTGATGTGTGGTCCCAAGGCCCGACGCCCCGTAGGGGTTGAGCATCGGAACCGACGCGACGAAAGGATATGTTCAGGTGAGTGTTCAGAAAAAGGCGCTGTCCGTTCCTGCGCTGAACGGCGAACAAAGCCTCAACCGTTATCTGTCGGAAATCCGGAAGTTTCCGATTCTGACCGCCGAGCAGGAATACATGCTCGCCAAACGGTATCAGGAACATCAGGATCCCGAAGCGGCAGCCCAGCTGGTGACCAGCCACCTGCGGCTCGTGGCCAAGATCGCCATGGGCTATCGCGGCTATGGCCTGCCGGTGTCGGAGCTGATTTCCGAAGGCAACATCGGCCTGATGCAAGGCGTCAAGAAGTTCGAGGCCGATCGCGGCTTCCGCTTGGCTACGTATGCAATGTGGTGGATCAAGGCTTCGATGCAGGAGTTCATCCTGAGGTCGTGGAGCCTTGTGAAGATGGGCACAACGGCGGCGCAGAAGAAGCTGTTCTTCAACCTGCGGCGGATGAAGAAGAACCTCGAAGCGTTCGAGGATTCCGACCTTCATCCCGACGACGTGCGCAAGATCGCCACCGATCTGGGCGTGCCGGAGCAGGAAGTCGTCAACATGAACCGGCGCATGATGATGGGTGGCGATGCCAGCCTGAACGTGCCGATGCGTGAGGATGGCGAAGGCACCTGGCAGGACTGGCTGACCGACGATCGCCCGCTGCAGGACGAAACCGTTGCCGACGCCGAAGAGGCGCACGTGCGGCACGAACTGCTGGTGGAAGCGATGGACGGGTTGAACGAGCGCGAACGCCACATCCTGACCGACCGCCGTTTGGTGGACGAACCCAAGACGCTCGAAGAGCTGTCGCAGGTTTACAATGTCAGCCGCGAACGGGTGCGCCAGATCGAGGTTCGCGCGTTTGAAAAGCTGCAGTCTGCCATGAAGCGGATTGCTGGCGAGCGGCGTTTGCTGCCGGCGATGTAATCTTTGCCGTTTGATCGGAGTTGAAACGGCCGGGGGTGACCCCGGCCGTTTCTGTTTGATCAGCCGTTGTGGCCGCGGTGGCTGTTCACCATGGTGAAGACATCGGGATAGCGATGCTCGGCTTCGGCATCGCGCAGCAATACCACGGTGGGCACAAGCACTTCCGATGGGGTCGGAAACTGTGCGAACAGAGCCATTGTCTGGTCGATGTAAACTTTAAGCGGCAAATAGTTCGCGCGCGTCGCCTGACCGGGGGTGAGATCCGTCTGTACGCCCGGCGGCGCGAGTTCGATCACTTCCACCGACCCGGCCAGCTGGTGACGGAGCGACTGGCTGTAGGAGTGAATTGCGGCCTTGGTGGCGCTGTAGGCTGGGGCTGCGACAAGCGGAACAAATGCCAGGCCGGACGAAACGTTGACGATGGCGGCATCGGCCTGCTGGGCCAAGTGATCGACAAAGGCGTTGGTCATGCGGATCGGGCCGAGCAAGTTCGTGGCGATGGTCGCCTCCGCATCGGCAAGGTTGCGCCGCGCCGTGAGGTTTTCGAAGCGCATGATGCCGGCGTTGTTTACCAGCACGTTGAGCGCAGGAAACTCAGCGAGGATGGCGCTGGCGAAGGCTGCTATGGCGGCGGGATCGGTCACATCGAGCATGCGTGCATGCAGGTTGGCGCGGCCCTCGATCGTTTCCTGCAGGCTGGAAAGCGTTCGCCCAGTGACGATGACAACATTGCCGGCATCGTGCCAGCGCTGGGCAAGGCGACGGCCGATGCCCGAGCCACCCCCGGTGAGAAGGATGGTGTTGCCGGTGGTTTTCATGATGGGGTTCCTCGGGTGCGCTCGGCCCCTCAACTACCGGAACTGGCGGGCGATCCCCAGCATGATGGACCGTTCCGGCGCGCCTGATGCAATGCCCTTGTCAACCTCCAGGTCGATCTGCAGCGATTTCCCCGCGCGCCACGCGAGCGAACCCGCGACACGGGCGTCGGTCGAATGTCCGGCTGGATCCTCATCGCGATAGGCGGCGACCTCTGCCGTGAAAGACAGCTTGGAGGTGAGCGGGTGGGACAGGCCCACCGCGCCGCCCCAGGCCAGATGGCGCCCAGACCCGCTGGCATTCACGGCTGCGTCCACTTCGGGCGAGAAGGCGAGTTGAAAATCGGACGGCAGATCGAGCGCAAGCGGCGCGATGAGCCCCGCTCCCCAATCACCCGCGCCAATCGCGCTGCGGCCTGTAGGAAGCGTGACGAAGGCTTGGAGCGCGAACGGCGCATCGCCTTCGTTGCCAAAGCCATGGCGCACCGCGATGGTTACATCGCCGATGCCGCTGGCGGTTTGAACGGCCGGACCGGTGCGGTCGCGCTGGTGGACCCAAGCGGGCAGGCCGATCTGCACCTCGGTCGACCGGCCCAAGCCGGCGCGGAAGACAGTATCGCCCAGCGATACCGTATCAGACCGGCTTGTGCCGTCGCCGATGTGGTCCCAGCCAGCCAGCCCCACCTCGACCATGACCTGCCCACGCTCCAGCGTGCAGGTCGGGGTGTTGATGCCGGGGCGGTTTACGCACAGGTCTTCGTCGGCGCGGGCGTTGGCCGGAACGAACAGGGCGGCGCCGATGAGCGCGAGGGTGAATCGTTTCATGCCGGCGCGCTAGGCTTCGAAGTTGGGGCGCGAAAGTCAGGTTCATCCGGCGACGGCGTTTACAAGCTGGAGACAATTGCAAGCATGCGGTGCTTGCGAGAGAGAGGCGCTGCGAGAGAGAGGCGCTGCGAGGAAGAGGCGATTGCAAGCGCGATGCCGGACGCTCATAAAGGCGGCAATGCAGGACGACATCGCGTTACTCAAGAACCGGGCGACGCCCGGCCGGCGCCCGCCCGGCCTGCTTCATCGCGGGCTGTGGCTGGTGGCGCGGCTGGTCGCTGCATTCCTGTTCCTCAGCACGGCGCAAGTGGTGATCTACAAGTTCGTGCCGGTGCCCGTGACGTTCACCATGCTGGCCGACGCAAACGGCATGACCAAGGACTGGACCCCGCTGACCCGCATCGACCGCAGCATGGTGGACGCGGCCATCGGGGGCGAGGATGGCAAGTTCTGCCAGCACAATGGTTTCGATCACGAGGCGATGATGCGAGCGTGGGAACGCAACCAGAAGGGCGGGCGCATCCGTGGCGGATCGACGATCAGCCAGCAGACCGCCAAGAACGTGTTCCTGTGGCAGGGTGGCGGCTATCTGCGCAAGGGGCTGGAGGCTTGGTACACCGTGCTGATCGAGGCGATCTGGGGCAAGCGCCGGATCATGGAAGTGTACCTCAACGTTGCCGAGACCGGCATCGGCACGTATGGCGTGGAGGCGGGCGCGCAGCGGTATTACAACAAGTCTGCGCTGCACCTGTCGCGCGTGGAAGCGGCGCGGATTGCGGCGGCGTTCCCCCTGCCCAAGGTGCGCGCGGTGACGGGGGCGAGCGGGTTCACCCGGCGGCACGGCAACGCCATTGCGGCGCGGATCGGCACCGTGCGCGGCGGCTATGATGCCTGCGTTTATCAGTGAAGCCGGCCCAGTGCCGTTTGCTTTCGACGAAGCAGGCTGAAAGGGTTGGGGACCGCCGCCAGGACAGCGGCCCCCGGTCCGACGGGTACGCCTAGCCGCCGGATTCGATAATGGAGAGGCTATAACCGCCACCGGTTTCGCCGATCCCCAAGCTGCGTATCTGTATCAATACGTGCCCCGCGCTGGCGGCGGTGAAAGCCAGCATGGCCTTGCCTGCATCGCCAGTGTCCGCAGTGAAGCGTGGGGCGATGCCGGTCGCGGGGCCGCTGCCCGATGGTTCGAACGGATCGGCCAGCCCGATGTCCATCGCGCCGGAAAATGGAGCGGCCAGCATAACGCGATAGGTGCGTCCGGCACGAACCGGCAGATCATAGAAAGCACGCGACGCATCGTTGGCCAGCGTGCCGGTGGCGGTGCTGCCGGGGCCTATGGCCATCGCGGCGGGGGATGGCGGCGGGGCCGGCACCTCGCGCAATTGCAGCAGCACGTCGTCGGGTTCGTCCGCCAGCGATTCGACGCGGATGTAGTACGTGCCGGTGATCGGCAGCTTGCGCTGGATCAGCGGATCGAGGCCAATGCTGTCGTCATCGTCGCCCAGTTGCGCAATGCCGCCGCCTGGCGCGGGGCCGGCGAGGTGGAGCGCGGTGTCGCTGCTGGAATTGGCGGTGATGCGCGCCCACTGGCCGGCCTTGGCGGTGAACGACCACAGGCGCGGCGAATCCTTGACGATGCGCGCCGAGACATTGGCCCCAAAGGCGATGGGCATGGCATCATATACGATGGCGGGCGCATCGGGCGTGCTGACGGTGACGGTGCGGGCCGCCGGCGCAGGCGCGACGACGAGTGTGAAGCGGCCGGCGGAAGGGGCGGCAAAGCGGGAAGTGAGCATGCCGGCAACGGGTGGCTGTCCGGGCAGCATGGCCAGCGCGATGCCGGCTTCGTCGCACAGTTCGATCGTTTCTGAACCAGAGCGGGTGGGGGTGAGTGTGATCGCCACTTCCTCCGCCTCGGCCAGAACGATGTGGTAGCGCGCAGGTGAACGGGCCGGAATCGCGGTCGGTTGCCCTGAAAGGATAGGCAGGGCGGGTCCGTCATTAGCGCAGACCGGCACGGGCGCGGGCGTGGAAGCATGGGCGGCAGATGCGTGGCTGGCGACAACAAGCGCGAGCGCGCCTGCACCGCCCTTCCAATCCAGCATCTTGGTCCGCTTCATCATGTTTAGCCCCTGTCGCCCGACCGAGTCGAGCGCAGGCTTATTGACGCCGATTGTGACGGTTCCGCAGTGAGGAATGACACAATCGGCGCCACAAACGAGGAGCGGGGGGAGGCATGGAGCCTCCCCCCGCCGGGTTGTCGCGCGATCAGAACGCGAAGTGGACCGAACCGATGATCGTGCGGGGCGAGCCGAACTCGACCTGCGGGTTGTTCGACACGGCGGTGTTGGTGCTCAGGTTGCCGAGGTAGGTCTTGTCGAACAGGTTGATGACGTTGAGCTGCAGATAGATGCCGCCCTTGTTGTTCACCCTGCCCAGATCGAGCCGCGCATCGAGATCGACCGTGGTGTAGCTGGGGGCGATCACGTCGTTGATGTCGGTCAGGAAGCGGTCGCCCACATACTTGACCTGCGCGCCGATCGAGACCGGTTCATAGTTGACCTGCACGCGGCCGCCGACCTGCCACTTGGGCGTTTCGACGACGTATTTGCCGGCCGTGGGCGTGGTGACCGCACCGGTTACCGGATTCAGCACGTCGTCCCGCAGCTTGGCGTTGGTGTAGGACGCGAAGCCATAGAGCGACAGCATGTCGACTGGCTTCACCGCGAGGCTGGCATCGAAGCCATAGCTGCGGACGCGGCCGACGTTGCGATCGGTGTTGAGCGTGCCGCCGCCTTCAAGTTCCACCTGCGACGAGATGATGCGGTCCTTGTAGCTGATGTACCAGCCGCTGGCCTGGGCCTGCACGATGCCGCTGGAATAGCGGGCGCCAAGGTCGAACGAATTGGTGCGTTCGGGCTTCAGGTCGATGGTCGGCTGGATCTTCACGCCGTCGAAGGCATAGAGATTGTCGGTGCGAGGGGCGGAAAAGCCTTGGCTGAAATTGCCGAACACGCTGACTGCCGGGGCGAACCGGTAGACGAAGCCGGCGTTGGGCAGCACGGTGTTGTACTTGACCGTGCGGTTTGCGTAGGGCGCCGCGTAGGTCGGGAACTTCGCAGCGACCGCCGCCGCGCTTTCCGAGGTGCAATAGGCGTCGTTCGAGCTGCCGGGGATGGTCCAGCAGTTGTTGGTCAGGTTGCGCTTGAAGAACGGCGCGCGCACGCCGAGCTGGATGGTCAGCGCGTTGTCGAGGAACTTGCCGACATATTCGCCCGCCACCTGATGGAGGATCGCGAATGACAGGCGGTCGCGCTTTTCGATCAGGTTGCCGGCCGCATCGCGCAGCGCGAGGTTTTCGCCGTCGATGCCGCTGAACACGCTGAGCGGATTGCCGAACTGGTCAAGCCGGCTGGCCTCGCCCGTCTGGCGGTGGCGGGCGCGATCGTAAGTATAGGCGGCGCGGATGGTCTGGCCCTGCGCCAGTTCATAACGCAGCGAGGCAGTGGCGCTGATGCGGTGGGTGCGGGTGTTTGAAGGGAACAGCAGGCGGACGAAGTCGCTCTGATCGCTGTCGCCATTGAGATCGACGCCCGTGGCCACGCCTGCGCCAAGGCGCGTGCCCTGGCGATTGTAGACGCCTGAGGTGCCCGATGCCGCGTCGCTTTCGGCGAACACCGACGTGCCGCCGCCGTTGGCGAGGACATATTGGTAGCTGGCGTCAACCGTGGCGATCAGCTGATCGGACAGGGTGAAGCGCGAATTGAAGCGGGCGTTGGCGGTGTTCGAGGGGTTGATGGAGGTGTTGTAGTACGATCCGCACGATGCCGTGTCGCTTTGGCTTCCGGGGCCGCCGCTGCCGCTGGGCAGTTTGCAGAAGGCATCGCTGTTGAAGTTGTACAGCGTATTGAGCTGCGCATCGTTCAGTGTGCCCAGATCGAGCGGCGTTTCGGGCGTGATCGCGGTGTTGGCGGGAATCGTGCCGGCGGGCAGCAGGGTGCGCATGTCGTTGATGCCGACGCGGCGGTAGAAGTTGTTGCGGTTCTCGTTGTAGTGGCCGGCAAGGCTGACGAAATCGCCGTTGCTGCCGATCGGCTGATAGATGCGGGCGTTGAGCTGCTGCTTGCGGATCTCGCCCGGCCCCCGGAACTGGTTGTAGCGGGTGTTGCTGGCGGCGATGAACGCGCGCGTGCCGAACGGGGTGAACACGCCGGTATCGAGGGCGGCGAACACGCGGTTGTAGTCGAAATCGCCGCGCGAATAGTTCAGCTCGGCACCCAGTTCTTCCTTGGGCAGCCGGGTGCGGTAGTTCACCGTGCCGCCGGCGGCGCTGGCGGTGGGGCTGTCGACGTCGGTCGCGCCGAAGTTGACATTCACCTGATCGATCAGTTCCGAATCGAGCTGCTGGTTGGTGAAGAGCGCGTAGTTGCCGCTGTCGTTTACCTGCACGCCATCGAACGTGGCGGAGATACGCGCGCCGTCGAAGCCGCGAATGCGCAGGTTGCCGCCCGCCGCGCCATAGGGATCGGTGCTGGTGAAGTTGACGCCGGGAATGATGTTGATCGTATCGAAGATGGCCTTGCCGGGATTCTGGCGCGCGATCAGTTCCTGCGTCAGCACGGCCTTGGCCTTCGGCGTTTCGGGCGACTTGATGCCGGAGACGGTCACTTCGCCGCGCGTGCCGGTGACGATGATGGCTTCTTCCACGTCGGTCGATCCGGTCGACTGTGCGTGGGCGGGCATCGCGCAGGCGACGCCGATGGCAAAGGCGCTGGCGGTGAGAAATTGGTTGCGGTGCATTGAAACGAACCCCGTGTGTGCGGCCGCTGTGGCGGCCTTCATGGCGAACCCACATGCGCAGGCGATGCGCACGACGGACCACGACGCGGGGGAAGGCGCCATGATCGGCCACCGTTCACCGCCGCGCGCGGCTGGCGTCGGGCGACGCTGGAGGACGCCCGTGCGAGGCCCCCTGAGCGGTTTCATGTGACACTAAAATTACCGAACGATATGTCAGAAAAATGCAATATTGTAACAGTTATAACTATCGTTCGCTATTAGGAAACGAGTGGTAAGAAAGTTTCAAAAAGCCATACGAATTCAGATAGTTCGGCAATGTTGTGGCTGTGTTGCAACGCCCCCGGAATTTCTCGCAACCGCGAAAAGGCACACGGCGATGCGCGCATGACCGAACGAGGGCCATGACGTGGGGGACTTGGTCAAAAGTGAGTAGCGAGCTGGTCTGCGGCCAGCCCGCACGCCGTCTCAGGCTGCGGCCGAAACCGCTTCGCCTTCGGCGACGATCAGCCAGCGGCGCGTGTCCTCAAGGCCGATGGCGGTTAACCGCCCGGACGCAAAGGCGCCGGTGTCGATACCGATTCGCAAAGGATCGATCTCGGGCGCATCGGTGATGGTATGCCCGTGGACGACCGCGAAATCGCGCGGGGTGCGGTCCTCGATGAACTCGCCGCGAATCCAGCGCAGGTCCGACGTGTGCTGTTCGGCGATGGGAACGCCCGGCCGGATGCCCGCATGGACGAACACATAATCGCCAATGCGGATGTGGTCTTCCATGGCGCGCATGAATTCCACGTCTTCCGCCGGTACGAAATGCGGCAGCATCTCGCGCAGTTCCTCGATCGTTGTCCGATTATAGACATCGGGATCAATGGGATAGCTGAGCAATGTCTCACGCCCGCCGTGCCGCAGGAAGTGGCGCAAGGTTTCGTCGCGCTCGAAAGCGCCGAGGAACATCTCTTCGTGGTTGCCGGCCAGGAAACGCACTGGGCGGCGAGTGGCCCAGTCGCGCGCGGTGGCAATCACGCCGGAACTGTCCGGCCCGCGATCGACAAGATCGCCCAGCAGGATCACGGTCGTATCCGCCTTGCCGCGGGCTTGGTCGTCAGCCTCGATCTGGGCCATCAGCTTGACGAAAAGATCAAGCCGGCCGTGGATATCGCCCACTGCATAAAGGCGCTCGCCCGGGGGCGCCGCAATGACCGGATCGGGTTCCGACCGTCCGCCAATGAGGGAGCGCAGTTTCTTGAACATGGGGTCCGCTATGCCTGACGTTGCCAATATGGCCTGTGAACGGGTTTGTACAACCGCCCGTTAACAAGTGGTGCGCAAATGCCACAGACCCGGCACAACCCCATCTACCGGGCAAGACCATCTTGTGCAATGCAGCATTTTTGTGTGACAAAATGTTGCTAGCCCAACGCAGGTCGCTCTAGCGAGCCCGCAGGATCACCTTCGTAGACTTATCGTGCTGCCAAAGGTGTTGCGGTCGTTTCGGTGACCGCAACGTTCTGATCGTCCAGCGATGAAAAACGGCCCGCGCCGGACATCCCGGCGCGGGCTTTTTGCGTTCAGCGCAGATAGAAATCGATCGTGGTGACGACGCGGACTTTCTTGAACGGAGTGTCCGACACGCCGTAGCCGCCGCCGGTATCGCCATCACGCGCGGTGACTTCGAAGTAGCCCTGCGTCGCGCTGCGGATGCCGCCCACGCCGGTGCCGCTATCCTTGGCGAACTGTTCGGCCGAGCGGCGCGCGTCCTGCGTCGCTTCGGCGATCATCACCGGCTTGATGTCGTTCAGCTTGGTGAAGGTGTAGGCCATGCCCGAACCTTCCTCCAGCATCACGCCCCGGCGCACGAGGTCGAACTGCCGGCGCACCGCATTTTCGGCGCGGGGAATGTCCTTGGTGCGAAGGGCCATGCGCTGGCGGACGGTGAAGCTGGTCACGCCGTTGTCGGTGGTGGTGGAAACATTCACGCCGGTGGGCTGCAACGCGTCGACGGGAAAGCCCAGCGCGCCGAAGAAGGTGCGGATTTCCTGGCTGTCCTTGTCGACGCTGGCTTGCGCCGTCGCCATATCTCGCGCGGTGGCGGAATAGGCGATGGTCCAGGTGGCGAGGTCTGCAGTGACGTTGCGTTCGGCAAGGCCGCGCACGGTGACCGCGCGATCCGCCTCACGCGAGCGGCGCAACCCGTCGCCCAGCAGATAACCGCCCACGATCATGCCGGCCGCCAGGATAGCGGTGCCTGCCAGCACGATGCGACCGCGCGGCGTGCGGTGCCACACCAGGCCTTGGGTTTCGGGGCCTGCGTCGCTATCTGTCTGGTCCACTGGTAGATCTCCCCTGAGGCATCGGCGCCTTGCGGCCAGATGTGCCTTTCTGTCGATGAACCGTGTTTTAACATGACCGGAGCCCGCGTCCCATGACGAAGTTTTTGCACAGCATGATCCGGGTAAGCGATCCTGCGGCGACCATCGCCTTTTTCGAGCTGATCGGGCTGAACGAAGTGCGCCGGTTCGATAGCGAGCAGGGGCGCTTTACGTTGATCTTCCTGGCCGCACCGGGCGAGGAAGGCGTCGCCGAAGTGGAGCTGACCTATAACTGGCCGGCCGATGGCGAGGCCGGTGAGGCTTACGGCAGCGGGCGCAATTTCGGCCATCTGGCCTACCGGGTCGATGATATCTACGAAACGTGCGCACGGCTGATGGCGGCCGGCCATACCGTGCATCGCCCGCCGCGTGACGGGCACATGGCCTTCGTGAAATCGCCCGACGGCATCTCTGTGGAATTGCTGCAGGACGGCCATCTGCCGCCGCAGGAACCGTGGGCCAGCATGGCCAATACCGGCAGCTGGTAAGGCGCTGGCCGGCTCGCTGTTCTATAGGTCAGCCGTTCGCGGCGCGGCGCGTGCCGCCGTGCTGCGCGCACAGGCCGGCGACTTGCGATGAAGGGACGGGCGGGCTGATCAGGTAGCCCTGGATCATGTCGCACCCTTCCTTCAGCAGCGCATCTGCGTGGGCGGCGGATTCGACGCCTTCGGCCAGGGTTTCCATGCCCAGCGCGCCAGCGAGCGCCGCGATGGCGCGAATGATGGCGAGCGCGCCGGGATCGCTGCCCAGATCGCGCACGAAGCTCTGGTCGATCTTCAGCTTGTCGAACGGGAACGAGCGCAAGTAGCTGAGCGACGAATAGCCGGTGCCGAAATCGTCGAGCGCAACGCGCACTCCCAGCGATCGCAACGAATGCAGCGTGGCGACGGTGCGGTCGACATTGCTGATGAAGATGCTTTCGGTGATTTCCAGCTCCAGCCGCTGGGCCGGCAGGCCCGATCCGGCCAGCGCGCGCACCACCGCTTGCCCCAGTGCGGGGCTGGAAAACTGGCGCGGCGAGATGTTGACCGCGACCGAGGGTTCGCCCGGCCAGCTGGCGGCATGATGGCACGCCTCCATCAGCGCCCACTCGCCCAACGGGATGATCAGGC
>DAICYJ010000053.1 GCA_027311705.1 Novosphingobium sp.
CCGCCGCATCGAGGACAAGTTCCCGGCCAAGGGCGGTGCGCCCGAAGCGCCGCCGCTGCCGCGCATCGAGCTGATGTGGGAACGTCGCGATCGCGCGCGCGCGTGGCCCGGCTACCTGTTCGCTGCGGTGATCGGCGCTGCGGCTGTCGCCGGGGGAAGCTGGCTGGGGTGGTGGGGATGAGTACTGCAATGTCCGGCCTGCGCCTAGAAAAGCGCCACTTCAGCGCGCTCGATCTCTCGCGCCTGCTTGCCGCCTGCGCCGTGCTGTTCTGGCATTACCAGCACTTCTTCGTGCCGCCGGTGGAATACGGCTTCCACGTCCGCCGCGAAGCGGTGACGCCGCTGTACCACCAGTTGTCATGGCTGTTCGATTATGGGCATGTCGCGGTCCAGTATTTCTGGGCCGTCTCCGGCTTCGTCTTCGCTCACGTCTATCTGGCAGACAAGAACGCCCAGGGCCGGTTCTGGCTGGCCCGAGTTGCCCGCCTGTGGCCGCTGCACCTGCTCACGCTCATGCTCGTGGCGGTGATGCAGGCGGCCTATAACGGCATCAACGGCACCGATTTCATCTATCACCAGCAGGATATGAAGCATTTCCTGCTCGCCCTGCCGCTTGCGCATTATTGGGGCTGGCAGGTCAACCAGTCGTTCAACGGCCCTTCGTGGTCGCTGTCGACCGAAATCCTCGCCTATGCCGCGTTCTGGGTCCTTCTGCCCGCGCTGCGCCGTGCGCCGCTGATGCTGGCGCTGCCAGTGGCGGTGCTGTGCCTCGGCCTGTTTTTCGCCGGCGCGCCCAACCAGCCGGTCGCCACCTGCATCGGCTTCTTCTTCGGCGGCGCGGCGGTTTATGGCATGGCCCTGCGCGGCTGGCTGCGCCCCGCCAGCCTGATCGCACTGGGCCTCGGCTGCGTCGCGCTCGCGTTTGCGGCGGGCAAGCTGCTCCATTCCGAGGACGGCGCCACGCTCGCCGGCACTTTCGCCGCGCTGTTCCTCACCCTCGCCATCGATTTCGCCGACAAGCGCGATGTGCTCAAGATCGGCCGCCAGCTGGGCGATGCCTCTTACGGCATCTACCTGTGGCACTTCCCGCTGCAACTCGCGCTCGTGCTGCTGATCGACGAAACGCTGGGCAGCCGCGATATCGCCCGCCAGCCGGCTTTCCTACTGTTCTTCGTGCTCGCCAGCATCCTCACCGGCTTCGCCTCGCACAAATGGATCGAACGCCCAGCCCAGCGCGCGGTGCAAAACCTCGCGCGCCGGATCAGGGATACGCGCCCAGCGACTGCCTAAGCCGCGATTTCTTCCAGCCGGTGATGCGGCAGCAAACGCCACGCGGCGAACAGCACCACCACATGGAACGCCTCGACCAGCATCGGCACCGCCCACCCGAAATAAGGGCCGACGACCACCAGATTCACCGCCCGCGCCGTCAGCGCCACGGCAAACAGCAGGCCCGGCACCAGCAGCAGGTCGCCATTGCGCCGCCACGCGCCCCACATCATGCAAAACGCCGCCACGCCGAAGAACGCGGTAAAGTCGGCGCGCATCGTCGAAAGCCCGGCCACGCCCACCGGCGCGACGCTCAGGATTTTGCCGGCATCCTGCGGTCCGATCAGAAACGAGATCGCCATGAACAGGTCGAACAGTCCGGCGAGGAAAATCAGCGCGGTAAGGACGAAACGCATAAGGCACTCTCCATTCGCGCGCACTGTGGCCCATCCCGGCCCCTCACGCAAAAGCATTGCGCGCAATCCGGCACCATTGCACAAGCGCGCCCATGCAACCCAAACGCATCCTGCTCATCGTCGGCGGCGGCATCGCGGCCTACAAGGCCTGCGAACTCGTCCGCCTGATCCGCAAGAACGGAGGCGAAGTCACCTGTGTCCTCACCGAGGGCGGCGCGCACTTCGTCACCGCGATGACGCTGGCGGCGCTCAGCGAGAACCCCGTCCACACCACGCTGTGGGATTTGAAAAATGAAGTCGAGATGGGCCACATCCAGCTCTCGCGGCAGGCCGATCTCGTCGTCGTCTGCCCCGCCACGGCGGACCTGATGGCGAAAATGGCCGCCGGCATCGCCGACGATCTCGCCACCACCCTGCTCCTCGCCACCGACAAGCCGGTCATGGCCGTGCCCGCGATGAACGTGCGCATGTGGCAACACGCCGCCACCCAGCGCAACGTCGCCACCCTGCGCGCCAGCGGCGTCACTGTGCTCGATCCCGATGAAGGCGCAATGGCCTGCGGCGAATACGGCCCCGGCAGGTTGCCCGAACCGGAGGCGATCTGGAACGCGATTGCCCGTTCCGGCACCGCCCAGACCGGCCCGCTCAGCGGCAAGCACATCCTCATCACCGCCGGCCCCACCCACGAACCGATCGACCCGGTGCGCTACATCGCCAACCGCTCCAGCGGCAAACAGGGCTTCGCCATCTCCGCCGCCGCCGCATTGGCCGGCGCGCGAGTCACTTTGATCGCGGGTCCGGTCAGCCTGGCCACCCCGCCCGGCGTCGCCCGCATAAACGTCGAAACCGCGCGCCAGATGGCCGCCGCCGTCGATGCCGCGCTGCCCGCCGACGTCGCGGTGATGGTCGCCGCCGTGGCAGACTGGCGCGCGGCAGACGCCGCCCCGCAAAAGCTCAAGAAGGACGGCACTGGCCAGATCCCGCCGCTGCACTTGGCCGAAAACCCGGACATCCTCGCCACCCTCGCCCGCGCCGCCAACCGCCCGCCGCTGGTGATCGGCTTCGCCGCCGAAACCGAAAACATCATCGCCCATGCTCAAGCCAAACTGGCGCGCAAGGGCGCAGACTGGATCGTCGCTAACGATGTGTCGGGAGACGTCATGGGCGGCGCCAGCAACACCGTCCACATCGTCACCGCAGCGGGCGTCGAGAGCCTGCCCGAAATGCCCAAGGACGCGGTCGCCACCGCGCTCGTTCAAAGGATCGCCGATGCACTCCGTTGACCCCACTCCCGTCCTGATCAAGCGCCTGCCCGGCAACGAAGACCTGCCCCTCCCCGCCTACGCCACCGAAGGCGCCGCCGGCATGGACGTGGTCGCGGCCGAAGACGTGGACCTCGCCCCCGGCGCACGCCACGCGGTCGCGACGGGCCTCGCCGTCGCCATCCCGGCTGGCTACGAAATCCAGGTCCGCCCCCGCTCCGGCCTCGCGTTCAAATACGGCGTCACCGTCGCCAACGCTCCCGGCACGATCGACAGCGACTATCGCGGCGAACTCAAGGTGATCCTGATAAACCTCGGCGCAGAAGCCTTCGAAGTCCGCCGAGGCGACCGCGTGGCGCAACTGGTCCTGGCCCCGGTAACGCGCGGTTCGTGGCTGGAAGTCGAGGAACTGGACGTCACTGCGCGCGGCGAAGGCGGGTTTGGCTCGACGGGTGGGCTGGCGGCACTGCGGGGGTAAGGTTCAATGTCTGGAAATCGGCGGTTAGGTGACCATCCACCTGCGCACGAACACCCATAATGTGACGCCGGCGAAGTACGCGCCGCCTAGCGATGTCATAACAATCAAAGGCGTCAGGCCGATGCGCACGGGCGTCACTGGAATAGCGTAGAACATGTTCCGAATAATGGTGAGAAACGCGCCAACCACAGACAGAGCAATCCATGTCCGCACGGGCAGGTACCGGCAACGAAGTTCGGCATTGGAAGAGGGCGCCCGCTTCAAGATGTATGCGGTATCAGCCGATCCAAATGACTGCAACCGTAGCCACTTGGCACCAACCAATCCCCCTCCCGCTTGCGGGAGGGGTTAGGGGTGGGCAGCGGCACAGCGCAAAGCGCTCAGGCGCGGAGGCCAAAACCCCCGCGCCTGCGAATCACTTCTTCTTTTCAGGCGCCACCGAGATGCGCACCGTTTCGCCGTTGTGACCGGGGAAATCGGTAAACATCGCCTCGACCAGATTGGGCACGAGGTAGGGCAGGCGGTTCGAGGTGGAGGCGGCTTCCGCCTTGCCTTCAAACAGGCGCTTGCCATCGGCGCGGCGGTCGATCTTCATGTCGATGCCGCTGGTGTAAACGGTCGTCACGTCGACACTGTTGAAGCCCGAACCGCCATAGAAGAACGGATCGTACCAGCCATAACCCCAGCCACGGCCGAACCCGCCGCGACCGTAAAAGCCCGGCCGACCGAACCCGCCGTAACCACCACCCCAGCCCGGACCATACCAGCCGCCCCAGTAGGGATCGGAAAAGCCCGTGCTGCGCACTTTGTCGCGACCCTGATCCACGCCGTAATCGAAGCGCACGATCAGATCGGAGTTCTGCGGGTTGCCCGGCACATAGCCGATATTCTGCAACCGCGCGGCAACGAGGCTGGCGTATTGCGAGAATTCCAACCCGCCCTGATCGCGCGGATCATCGGCCACGATGGCGAATGTCTGGCCCGCCGGTGCAGGCAGTTCGGCCTGAAAGCGCGAAACATTGGCGTTGAAATTGGTGGCGCAGGCGCTGAGGGAAAGGAGCAAAGGCACCGCAAGCGCCATTGAAACCCGGGTCATGCGGCTGCGCTTGGTCGTTTTGACAGTCATTATCGGCGACTCCTGTGTGCGGGCCCGCTCCCCCGGCAAGACTGGGCACACCATGGTGTTAGCATGCCCATACGCTAGGCGGGAGGTGCTGAATGCGCGTTGAACGGAGCCTGCAACATTTGTTGCATACCGGCTCATTTCATCCGATATTCAACAAGTTATCCGCGAACGAGGCCCAGCGCGGTATACGCCTTGTCCAACGTCGGGGCAGCCAGCGCCCGCGCCTTTTCCGCACCCTTGCGCAGGATCGCGTCGAGCGCATCCCGGTCCTGCCGCAATTCGCGATAGCGCGCGGCCATCGGGCTCAACTTTTCGACCAGCAGTTCGCCCAGCGCCGGCTTGAATGCGCCGAAGCCCTTGCCTTCGAATTCGCGAAGCACGTCTGCCGGCGACGTTCCCGCCATCGCAGCATAGATACCGACGAGATTAGCGGCTTCGGGCCGGTCCTTCAGCCCTGCCACGTCGCCCGGCAGCGGTTCGGGATCGGTCTTGGCCTTTTTCACCTTCTGCATGATCGCGTCGGCGTCGTCCGCCAGGTTGATGCGGCTCATGTCCGAAGGATCGGACTTGCTCATCTTGGCGCTGCCATCGCGCAGACTCATGATCCGGGCCGCTTCGGGCGGGATGATCGCTTCGGGCAGGGTGAACACCGGCGCATCTTCGGAAGCGAAATCGTTGTTGAACTTCTGCGCAATATCGCGCGCCAGCTCAAGATGCTGCTTCTGGTCCTCGCCCACCGGCACATGCGTTGCCTGATACAGCAGCACGTCCGCCGCCTGCAGCACGGGATAGGTGAACAACGCCACCGAAGCGCCCTCGCGGTTCTTGCCCGCCTTGTCCTTCCACTGCGTCATGCGGTTCAGCCAGCCCATCCGCGCCGTGCCGTTCAGCAGCCACTGCATCTCGACATGCGCGGGCACCTGCGTCTGGTTGAACAGGATCGATCGATCGGGATCGATCCCGCAGGCCACCAGCGCGGCCACCATCTCGCGCGTGCTGGCGGCCAGTTCCGCCGGCACATGCGGCATCGAAATGGCGTGCAGATCGGCCAGGAAATAGAGGCAGTCGTGCCCTTGCGCGGTCCATTCGTCCTGCATCGCCACCCAGTTGCGGATCGCCCCAAGGTAGTTGCCAAGGTGGAGATTGCCGGTGGGCTGGATGCCGGAAACGATACGCATCGGGTCGATCACTCTGTCGTCTTGCGCCTGCGCCGCAGGAGGAGTTGCAGGTCGTCCTTCGAGAAGGCCCCGAGGAGAACGGTGGCGAGCCCATAGACCACGCCGCCCGCCGAAACCAGCACGGTCAGCGCGGCAAACCGCACCAGCCATGTGCCGTGGACGTAAGGAGTCATGTAGCCCTGCGTCAGCCACAGCACCCCGCCCATCGCCAGCGCCGCCAGCGCCAGCCGGGGCGCACGCCGCCGCAGCCGTGCGTCCGCCGCGAAATGCCCGCGCTTCACCAGCGTGCGATAGAGCATCGCCACGTTTACGGTCGAGGCTATCGCCGTCGCCAGCGGCGGCCCCATGTGTTGCAGTGGCACGATCAGCGCGAGGTTGAGCACCAGGTTCACCACCATCGACATCGTGGCATAGCGCACCGGCGTTTTCGTGTCCTGCCGCGCAAAATATCCCGGCGTCAGCACTTTCACGAGGATGTAGCTCGGCAGCCCGATCGAAAACGCCGCCAGCGCCTGCGCCGTGAAATGCGTGTCGGTGGGCGTGAACTTGCCATAGCCAAACAGCGCGGCGGCAATCGGCTCACCCGCCACCACCAGCGCCACCGTCGCCGGCAGCGTCAGCAGTAGCGCCAGTTCCATGCCCCGGTTCTGCGTGTCCATCGCGGCGGCGGTTTCTCCCCCGCCCAACTGGCGCGAGATCGTGGGCAGCAGCACGGTGCCAAGGCCAATGCCGATCAGCCCCAGCGGCAGCTGGTTCAGCCGGTCAGCCATATAGATATAGGTCACCGATCCATGTGCCAGCAGCGATGCGGCGAGCGCAGTCGAAACCACCAGATTGATCTGCACCGCGCCGGCCCCGGCAGCGGCGGGCCAGATCAACGCCAGCAACCGCTTCACCTCAGGATTGAGCCGAGGCCAGCGCAGCTTCAGCCGCACCCCATTGCGCTGGCACGCCCACGCCAGCCACGCCAGCTGCAGCGCGCCCGAAACTGAAACGCCGATGGCCTGGTTGCGCGCGGTGACCGCCGGATCAGCGTCGTGAAACAGCAGCAGCGCCGCAATCAGCGTCACGTTCAACAGGATCGGCGCGGCGGCGTTGACCCAGAACTTGCCCAGAGAATTCAGGATGCCGCCGAACAGCGACACCACGCTGATCAGCATCAGATAGGGGATCGTGATCCGCGACAGCAGCACCGCAAAGGCGAACTGCTCATGGCTCACCCCGTTAAACTTGCCCGAAAGCAGCAGGGTGACCGGCCAGGCGAACACTTCGAGCAGCACGGTCATCGCGAACAGCACCGGCAGCAGCACCGCCAGTGCCTGTTCGGCAAACACCAGCCCATCGGTAAGTCCGCGCCCTTCCGGGTCCGCCACCTTGCGGTTAAACATCGGGATAAACGCCGACGCGAACGCCCCTTCGGCAAACAGCGCGCGGAACATGTTGGGCAGCCGGAATGCGACAAGGAACGCGTCCGAAGCAAAGCTCGCGCCGACATAACGCGCGAACAAGCTGTCGCGCAGCAGTCCCAGCACACGACTGACCAGTGTCAGCCCGCCGATGGTGCCGGTCGCCTTCAGGAGGTTCATGCCATGCTCCCCCGGCGACCGGTCATCGTAGTAATCAGGCCTGGCCTACCGGCTCGCCCATTTCTTCCTGCTGGCGCTGCTGCATTTGCGCAAAGTACAACCCGTTGAAATCGATGGGTTCCAGCATCAGCGGCGGATAGCCGGCATCGCGGATCGCGTCCGAAATGATCCGGCGCGCGAACGGGAACACCAGCCGCGGACCTTCAGCGAACAGGAACGGATGCGCCTGATCGTCGGTCACGTTGCGCATGCCGATCAGCGCGCCATAGGCCAGCTCAACGATGTAGGCGGTGCCCTGCGCACCCTTCGATGTCACAATGATCTTCAGTTCGATCTCGTGCAGTTCCTCGCTCAGCGTGCGCGCGGCGATGTTGAAATCGACCTGCGTTTCGGGCGCCAATTCCCACTGGTAGCTTTCCGGCGCGTTCGGGTTCTCTACCGACAAGTCCTTGATATACTGCGAAATCAGGCCGATCGCCGGCGCGGTGTCTTCACCGTTGGGAAGGGGCTGATCAAGATCGAGGTTGCTGATGATGTTGCCTTCGTCGGCCATGGCTCAAGCTTTCGTGGGTAAGGTTGCGATCAGGTTTGGCGCGCGCCTAGCACTTGGCCGGCCACGCGGCAATCTAGGCCGTGACGGCCTAGCCACGGTCAGGGTGCAAAAAATCCGACCCGTGAGGGCAACGCATCGTCGTCCACGCGTTGTTCATTTGTCTTTTGTACCTATTTGATGCACGGTAGCGTCGTGTTTCTTGCCCGATTGCCGCCGGTTTGGCAGTGATTCTGGTTTGAACTCCATTCGGGAAGTCTGCGTGTGATTGTTGAGATTGTGATCCTGGCGATGATAGCGGCCTTCCTTGGGCTCCGCCTCTATGCGGTCCTCGGCCGTCGGCCCGAACAGAACGAAGAGCCGTTGGGCCGCCGGGTGGAACAGGCCGATCCTGCGAACGCACCCCGCGCCATCGCGCCCAAGCTGCCTGCAAAGGCAGCGATCAACGGACGTCCCACTCCCGCCCCGCTGCCCGATGCGTCGGGCTTCGAACCATCCGCCGAAGCGGGCATCCGCGCCATCATCGCGGCAGACCGCCGTTTTGACGTTGGTCTGTTCGCAGTCGGCGCGCGCGGTGCCTATGGCATGGTGCTCGAAGCGTTCTGGCGCGGCGACAAGGACGAGCTTGCCCAGCTGTGCGATCGTGACGTCTACGAAGGCTTCGCTGCCGCGATCGATGCGCGCGTTGCCGCCGGCGAAACGCTGGATTCGCGCCTGATCCGCATCGAGGAAGCGAAGATCGTTGCCGCAGACTACAACGCCCCGGTCGCGCGTATCACGATGAGCTTCGTGGCCGATGTCGCCTCGGTCACACGCGATTCGAGCGGCGCGGTCATCGCCGGTTCGCTCGATGATGCGATCGAAAGCCGCGACCTGTGGACCTTCAGCCGCGACCTCACCTCGCGCGATCCCGACTGGCTGCTCGACGAAACCGACGAAGCCTGAAAACACCGTTGACCTGCCGTGGCTGACTTTTCGATGCGCGGCATGGCAGCGGGCTTGCTTCTGGCGCTCACGCTGCTGCCCGGCTGCGTCCGGCTGATCCCGGACACCGGCGGCCCAGCCACAGGGCTGCCGCAACCGGCCCCAACACCCTCTATCGCCAACGCCGCGCTCGCCGGCGTCCGGCTGGGCACAAGCCCGGCAGGCCTCGGCTTCCGCGACGACAACGCCCGCGCAGCGCTCGCCTCGTTCATCACCAGTTGCCCGCGCCTCACCCGTCGCACCGATTCGAGCGGACTCACCGTCCCGTCCGACTGGCAGCCGGCCTGCTCCGCCGCCGCCACATGGCCGGTCGCGGATGCCACGCAGTTTTTCGCCGCACATTTCGAAACCGCCGAAGTGGCTGACGGCAGCGCCTTCGTCACCGGCTACTACGAACCCGAAATTGCCGGCGTCCGCGTGCGTCAGCCGGGTTACGACGTTCCTGTCTACAGCATGCCGCCCGATCTCGTCCGCGCCCGCCCCGGCGATGCCCCGCCGCTGCCCGATGGCCGCCAGCCGCTCGGCCGCTACGACGAATTCGGGGTGTTCACATCCTATTGGGATCGCGCGCAGATCGAGGACGGCGCACTTGCCGGGAAGGGCCTCGAAATCGGTTGGGCCGCCGATCCCGCCGAAATGTTCTTTTTGCAGGTGCAAGGCTCCGGCCGCTTGCGCGCGCCCGATGGCAGCGTGCTGCGCCTCGGTTTCGCCGGCCAGAACGGCTGGGACTACACCGGCATCGGCCAGATCATGCGCGATCGTGGCCTTGTCGGCAGCGGGCCCGGCCAATACCCCGCATCGATGCAGGGCATCCTGCGCTATGTGCATGAAAACCCGAACGAAGGCCGCGCGCTACTGCGCCAGAACCGCAGCTATGTTTTCTTGCGCGAAATTTCAGGTGAAGGCCCCGTCGGCGCGCTGAACGTGCCGGTGCGGCCCCGCACCACCGTCGCCGCCGATCCCGCCTTTGTGCCGCTCGGCGCGCCGGTGTGGCTGCAACTCGATCGCCCCGAAGCCAGCGGCCTGTGGGTAGCGCAGGATACCGGCGGCGCGATCAAGGGTGCCAACCGCTTCGATAGCTTCTGGGGCGCCGGCGCAGACGCGCGCACCATCGCCGGCGGCATGGCCGCCCGCGGCCGCGCGCTGGTGCTGCTGCCCAAAGGCACCGTCGCCCGGCTGAACAACCGATGAGACCCCCGCGCGGCCTCAGCCACGACGAGGCCGCGCTCTGGCGCAAGGTCGCGGACACGGTCACCCCTCTGCATCCCACGCCACCTGCCCCCCTCCCGCTTGCGGGAGGGGCTGGGGGTGGGCAGACACCAGAACCGCCCCCACCGGTAAAAAAGCCCAAAGGCCGCGTCCCCCCGCCGCGCCCCGTCGCGCCTCCACTCGCCGCCGCGCCGTCTACCCGCCCGCTCACCACGCACGGCCTCGACGCCAGCTGGGACCGCAAGCTGGCGCGCGGCACCATCGACCCCGATGTGACCATCGACCTCCACGGCATGAACCTCGACATGGCGCACACCCGCCTCATCGGCGGCATCGCGCAGGCGCTGGCCATGGGCGCGCGCGTCGTCTTGTTGATTGCGGGCAAACCCCGCCCCCACGGCGACCACGATCAACGCGGCGAACGCCGCGGCGCCATCCGCGCCAAACTGCTCGACTGGCTGGCCCACAGCAGCCACGCCAGCGCCATAGCCGCCGTCCGCCCCGCCCAACCCCGCCACGGCGGATCGGGCGCTGTGTATATCGTGCTGCGGAAGCGCTGAAAAACCCACCCCCAGCCCCTCCCGTAAACGGGAGGGGCTGGGGGGAGCGCAAAACCATCTCCCGCAGGCGGGAGGGGAGCGAGGCTTACTGAGCCGAAGGCGAGGTTAGCCGCAGCGGGGTGGGCAAAGCACGCCTCACCGGCGAACGGCCGCTTTGGTGTGGAGAAACTGGCAAGTGAACGACGGAAAAGTCGTGGCTCGCGGACGTTTACCGTTCGGTCTCACGCGGAAGCTTGCGGGCAATCAGGTCAAATTCTTCTGCCGAGAAACCGGTAAGCGTCGGCATTTCCCAATCGAAAAACCGCTTGTCAGCAATCGCGTGCAAGATCAGGCTCCGAACGCCAAAAAGTTCGTTTTGAGTCAGCCCTGTATGAGGAATCGCAATCTGCGCATCATTGACAATTCGGTCTGCGAGAACATCGGGGGACGGCGAAATGATGACAAGCTGATCCTCTTTCTCCAACGAGAGAAGCGTCTCAGATATGATCTTGCTTAGCGTGTCGTCTCTCACACCAATCCCCGTGCCGTCGATCCTACGTTGATCGTTGATGGAGCCAATTTCCGTAAGGTCATCGCGTCACTCAACCCAAACAAGCCCAACCGCCATCTCCAACAGAATAAGTAACAGCCGCGTCTGTTGTTAATAAACCGCTGTCCTACACGCGTCGAATTTGAAACACTCGCCCCGAATCGCTCCTTGAAACTGGTAGAAATCCCGCCTTTCCGACACCTTACGCTCCGCGCAAGGACCGGCAGGCCAAGCGCGACAAAGCCACACCGCCCCCCGCAGTTTAACCCTCTGGACCCTGTCAACTGTGTCAACTTAGCCCCGCAGGCGTCAGCCCAGCGCCGCCAGCGCGATGCGGCGATAGATGCGCGCCAGCACGTGCAGGTCGGCCACCGCCACCGCCTCGTCGGTCTTGTGCATCGTCGCGTTGCACAGACCGAATTCGATCACCGGGCACACCGCGCGCAGGAACCGCGCGTCGGACGTGCCGCCCGTGGTCGAAAGTTCGGGCACCAGCCCCGTCTCCGCCTCCACTGCGCGTGAAACCAGCGCGGAAAAGTCGCCCGGCAGCGTCACGAAGCTCTCGCCCGAAATCACCGCGCGCACCTCGCCGCCATGCCGCCCCGCAATCTCGGTTACTTGGTCGACCAGCCCCTGCCCGGTGTGCAGGTCGTTGAACCGGATCGAAAGCCGCGCCCGCGCCTCGCCGGGGATCATGTTGGTGGCAGGGTTGCCCACCTCGATTTCGGTGATCTCAAGGTTCGATGGCTGGAACCAGTCGCTCCCCTCGTCGAGCACCAGCGCGTCGAGCTCCGCCAGCAAGGCCACCATGCGCGGGATCGGATTGTCGGCCAGATGCGGATAGGCGACGTGGCCCTGCGAACCCTTCACTGTCAGCCACATATTCACCGATCCGCGCCGGCCGATCTTGGCCATGTCGCCCAGCCGCACCACCGATGTCGGCTCGCCCACCAGGCACAGGTCGGGCAGCGCGCCCACGTGGCGCATATGCTCGATCAGCGGCACGGTGCCATATTTCGCCGGGCCTTCCTCGTCGCCGGTGATGATGAAGCTGATCGACCCGGCCTCGGCCGGAATGCCTGCCACCGCGCAGACCATCGACGCGATGGAGCCCTTCATATCCACCGCCCCGCGCCCGTGCAGCAGGTCGCCCCGGAACTCGGCCGCAAACGGCGCGCTGCTCCAGCCCTCGCCCGCCGGCACCACGTCAAGGTGACCGGCAAAAGCAAAGTGGCGGCTGCCGTCAGGTCCGGCCCGCAAGGCAAACAGGTTCTCCACCGGGCCTTCGGGCGGCTCACCCGCAATGAAGCGGTGGACCGCGAAGCCCAGCGGCACCAGCATCGCTTCCAGGCAATCGAACACCGCGCCGGTCGCGGGCGTCACGCTGGGGCAATCGATCAGCCGCGCGGCCAAATCGACGGGATCGAGCGCCATCGTCATGATACCATCGGGTTGTCGAACTGCTCGATCGCCCAGTCCTCGTCCTCGGCAGCGGCGACCCACGCCTGCATCCAGTCGTGCTCCCACACCGCTTCCATATAGGCGTGGGCAAAGCCCGGCACCGGCACGCCATAGGTGGTGAATCGCGACACGACCGGGGCATAGATGATGTCCGCCGCGCTGAAACTGCCGAACAGGAAGGGCCCGCCCTGCCCGAACCGCGCCCGCGCCTCTGCCCACAGCGTCAGGATGCGCACGATGTCGCCGCGCACCTCGTCGGTCACTTCGACGCCTTCCACGCGCTTGCGGATGTTCATGGGCAGCTGACGGCGCAGCGGCAGGTAGCTGGAATGCATTTCCGCCACCATCGACCGCGCCATGCCCCGCGCCGCATCGTCCTTGGGCCAGAAGCGGTCGCGGCCGACCTTGTCGGCGAGGTAATCGATGATCGCCATGCTGTCCCACACCACGGCCTCGCCATCCCACAGGATCGGCACTTTGCCCGACGATGGCGCAAGATCGTCGGCCTTGCGCGCCTCGTCCCAGTCCTCGCCATACAGCGGAACGGTGATTTCCTCGAACGCCACGCCCGATTGCTTGCAGGCCAGCCAGCCGCGCAGCGACCAGCTGGAGTAATTCTTGTTGCCGATGATCAGCTTCATGTCCTGCCTCTGCACTGCGCGCGAACGATGTCGATTAGCCATTCAGAAACAACGTGTCGAGGCTGAACGAATGCTGCCATTTGTCACAAGCTGCTCAGCAAATGGCCCCCGTCGACCGGGATTACCGCCCCGGTCATGTAACGCGATGCATCCGAAGCAAGCAGCAGCAGCGGCCCATCAAGGTCCTCCGCCTTGCCCAGCCGGCGCTGGGGAATGCGCTTGATCAGTGCTTCGCCTGCCGGGCTGGCAAGGAAATCGGCGTTGATATCGGTGCTGATATAACCGGGCGCGATGGCGTTCACGCGGATACCGAAGCGCGCCAGTTCCAACGCGAGCTGCTTGGTCAGCTGGATCACGCCCGCCTTCGACACTGCATAGGGAGTCAGCTGGTTACCTTGCCGCAATCCCAGGATCGAGGCCAGGTTGATAATCGACCCGCCCTGGCCGCGCGTCTGCATGCGGCGTGCTGCCTCGGTCGCCACCAGAAATGCGCCGCGAAGGTTGGTGCCGACGATGGCGTCGAAATCCGCAGCCGTCTGCTCCAGCACCGGCTTGCCGTTGGTCACCCCGGCGTTGTTGACCAGAATGTCGATGTCGCCAGCCGCATCCAGGGCCGCAACAATACTGCCCGCATCGCAAACGTCGATCGCCACGGCAGAAGCTTTGCCGTCCAGCGCGGTCAATTCATCGACCAGCCGGTCGAGCGCCACCTTGCGCCGCGCAGCCACGACCACTTCGGCCCCGGCCTTTGCCAGCACATGCGCGAAATGATGGCCCAAACCACTGGAAGCGCCGGTCACGAACGCGCGCTTTCCGATCAGGGGCCGATCCGCCACGTCGTGTCCTAGATTTCCGAATCTTCCAGCACTGCCGCGCGCAGTTCGGCGATGCCCATCTTCAGTTCGGCCGATGTAACGTGAACCTTGGGGAACGCCGCCGTATGCTTGCGCGCCGCTGCCTCGGTCGATGCGATCACGGCGGCGAGGTCGCTGGCCTTGATCTTGTCGGCCTTGGTCAGCACCAGCCGGTATCCGACGGCGGCCTCGTCGAGCATCGCCATCATCTCGTCGTCCACGGTCTTCACCCCGTGGCGGCTGTCGATCAGCACCAGCGTGCGCTTCAGCACCGCGCGCCCACGCAGGAAATCGCGCACCAGCTTGCGCCATTGTTCCACCACGGCCGGCGGCGCCTTGGCAAAGCCATAGCCGGGCATGTCGACCAGCCGCATCACCGTCGGCTCGCCCACTTCGAACCAGTTCAGCTCCTGCGTGCGCCCCGGTGTCACCGACGTGCGCGCGATCGACTTGCGCCCGGTGATGGCGTTGAGCAGCGACGACTTGCCGACGTTCGATCGGCCCGCAAACGCGATTTCAGGCGCGCCGGGATCGGGAATGAACTTCAGGCCGGGCGCGGACTTGAGGAAATCGACCCGCCCTGAAAACAGCTGGCGCGCGCGCTCTTCCAGCGCCATCAGGCGCAGGCCTTCCTCGTCGGGGCCGGTCTGGCTCACAATATCATCCTCAGCGGCCTTTCGGCGGCGTTGGAGCCACCGTCTTCTTTTCGCGCGCAACCGAACGGTCAATGTCCAGCTGATCCTTGCCCGCCTGCGCTTTCAGCTGCGGGTGGCGGCTATAGAGGAACTTCTGCTGCGCGATGGTCAGGATGTTCGACGTGATCCAGTAGATCAGCAGGCCGGCGGCGAACGGCGCCATCACGAACATCATCATCCAAGGCATGATGCTCATCACCTGCTGCTGCGCCGGGTCCATCGCGGCGGGTTGCAGCTTGAACTGCGCCCACATCGTCACGCCCAGCAGGATGGCGAGCAGGCCGATGGCGAGGAAGCTCGGCGGGGTGAACGGCAAAAGGCCGAACAGGTTCAGCACGTGCAGCGGATCGGGCGCGGACAGATCCTTGATCCACAACGCAAAAGGCTGGTGGCGCATCTCGATGGTCAGCACCAAGACCTTGTACAGCGCGAAGAACACCGGAATTTGCAGGAAGATTGGCAGACAGCCGGCAAGCGGATTCACCTTCTCCTGCTTGTACAGCGCCATGATTTCCTGCTGCTGCTTCTGCTTGTCGTCCTTGAAGCGTTCCTGCACCGCCTTCATCTTGGGCTGCAGGGCACGCATCGCCGCCATCGAGGCGAACTGCCTTTGCGCAATCGGGAACATCAGACCGCGCACGACCAGCGTGAGGAGGATGATTGCCACACCGAAGTTCTTCACTGCCTTGAACAGGGTGTCGAGCAGCCAGAAGATCGGCTTTTCGAACCAGCGGAACCAGCCCCAGTCGATCGACAGCGACAGGTTGGTCACCCCCTGTTGTTCATAGGCTTCGAGAACGCCGTTCTCCTTGGCCCCGGCGAACAGGCGGACAGTTTGCGTCTGCGACTGGCCGGGTGCGACATTGACCACCGGATAGACGAGGTCGGCGCGAAACAGGCCGTTGCCCAGCGAACGGAAATCACCCTGCGGCTTTACGCCGGCATCTGGCACCAGCGCGGAAAGCCAGTAGATGTCGGTGAACCCGATCCAGTTGGCCTGTCCGACCGGCGTAACTGTGCCGGCCGTCGCCACGTCCTCGTAGTTGTTGTCGAAGGTTACCGAACCGTCGAACGCGCCGATCGGGCCGGAATGCAACTGCCAGGTGTCAAGGCTCGCGGTCTTGTCGGTGCGGTTCACCAGCGCAAAGGGCTTGAGCGAAACCGGCGCGGCACCTGCATTGGCCACCGACTGCGTCGCGGTGATCATGTAGTTCGCATCGATCGCATAGCGGATCGCGTACGTCTGGCCGGTCGGGCTGCTCCACTTGAGCGTCACCGGGGTCGCCGGCGTCAGCTTCGTGCCCTCTGCCTGCCACACCGTGCTTCGGGCAGGCGCGACCGCGCCGTTTTCGCCAACCCAGCCGAACTGCGCATAATGCTGCGCCGGAGTGCCTGCGGGCGAGAACATCCGCACCGGGGGGCTGGTCTTGTCGATGGTTTCGCGGTGGCGCACGAGCGTCAGGTCGTCGACCACGCCGCCGACGAGGTTGATCGAGCCCTTCAGGCCCGGCGCATCGATTGGCACGCGGTTGCCGGCGGCCAGCGACTGCTTCAGGTCCAGCGCTTCGAGCGCAACATCGGCCGGGGCCTGCAACCCGCCCTCGCGGGTGGGCTTGGCGGGCGTAGCGTTGCCTGGCGTCGCGGCAGGGGCGGATGCGGCAGCCACCGGCCTGGCCGGCTTCGGATAGAAATACTTGAGCCCGAAGTCCCAGCCGACCAGCAGCAGGCCCATAAGGACCACCGTCCAGATCAGGTTGCGCTGATTGTCCACTCTGCCTCGCGTTCTTCGTTATAACTGGTGGGGAAAAGTTCGGGTCGCCGGTTCTTCAGGGCACCGGATCATAACCGTGTCCGCCCCACGGGTGGCAGCGCAATAGCCGCTTCGTTGCAAGCCAGCCACCCTTAATCGCACCATGCTTTTCCAGCGCTTCAATGGCATATTGCGAGCACGACGGAGCATAGCGGCATGTTGGCGGCAGCACCCGCGATGGCCCCAGTTGCCAGCCGCGCGCGATCAGGATCAGCAGGCGCTTCATTTCCGCTTCGGCCCCCTGCCACCACCTCGACGGGGCGGATCGCCCTTGCCTGCGGCGGCACGGCCCAGCGCCTGCACCAGTTCCGCCCGCATCGACGCAAAATCGCGCTCCACGCCGTTCTCGCGGCCGATCAGGACATGGTCGGCCCCCGCCAGGCCCTGTTCGGGCAGCAGCTCGCGCAGAAGGGCACGAAAGCGGCGCTTCATGCGGTTGCGAACGACGGCATTCCCGATTTTCTTGGTCACGGTCACGCCAAAGCGCTGCGATCCGTCCTCGCGCGAACGCGGGTTCACCAACAAGACGAATCCGGGTCTTGCGACCCGGATCCCGTGGTTGGCGGCCAGAAAGTCCGCCCTCTTGCTGATGCTGATCAGCTTTTTGGCAGCCGGTTGCGGCGTGTGACGTTCTGAAAGAACGTCCGCCATCAAACCGGCGCTCAGGCTTTCGCTCAGGCCGAAAGCTTCTTGCGACCGCGCGCGCGGCGCGCGCGCAGGATGTTGCGACCGCCCACGGTGGCGCTGCGGGTGCGGAAACCGTGGCGACGGGCGCGCACAAGGTTGCTGGGCTGGAAAGTGCGCTTCATCGGACTGCTTTCTGGTTCGAATCAATTGGTCCACGCCGCCGCAATCGACGGGGCGGGAATCAGGGGCCGGCAACTAAGGCAGAGGAGCGCGCGCGTCAAGTATTCGCCAGCCGCACCTGCGCTTGCCGCCTGTGCGAACTTTCGGTAGGCCGCCTGCATGGCCGCCGATCCCGATCATAATGAAGGCCAGCCGCAACGCCACTACGGATCGATGCGGCGCACGCGTCGCATTCCGGCGCTGGCCATGCTGGCGGTGGTGGCCACGGCCCTGCTGGGTACGTTCATCCTGATCTTCGCCACGGTGGAGGCAGAGCGCGTGCAACGGCTGCAGGCCTCGCGCACATCTGCCGTGATTGCCGCGCTCAATGGCATCGTCACCGCCTCGCTGAACGGCGAAACCGCCCAGCGCGGCTATTTCATCACCAACGACCGGCGCTATCTCGAACCCTATTTTCGTGGCCGGCAACGCTACGCGGTCGAAATTGCGGCGCTGCGGTCGCGCATGGCTCTCGACGGGTCTGCCCGCAATGCCGCGCTGGTCGATGAGATCGCCCGTCTCGGCGATGCCAAGTGGGCCGAGCTCGATGGCACGGTGGCCTTGGTCGGGCAGGGCCGCATCGCCGATGCCCACACCCGCATCCTCAGCGACGAGGGCCAACTGGCGATGGACGGGCTGCGCACCGCCGTCACCCGGCTCGATGGCCTCGAACGTGCCCGGCTCGATTCCGCGACCCGCGCCGCATCGAAAGCCGAAGCCCGCGTTGTGCCGTCGCTGGCGCTGTTGTTCGTTGTGATCGTGATCGCGCTGGGGCTGGGCCTGTGGCAAGCGTTGCACACCGCCCGTGCCGAAGCGGCGGCCGCCAACGCCGATATGATCGCAGAAGCACGCGATCGTGCCGACTTGCTGGCCAAGGAACTGAACCACCGGGTCAAGAACCTGTTCGCGGTGATCCTTGCCATCGTGAAGATGTCCGCGCGCGGCGATACTGCCGCCGCCCCGGCGGTGGACCGCATCGCCAAGCGCATCCACGCGCTCGTCACCGCACACGATGTAACGCAGGGGTCGCACGGCGACACCCATGTCGACATCGCCGATCTCGTCGGCAAAGCGATCGCGCCCTATCGCTCGTCTAGCGAACGGTCGGAACTGGAGGGCGGTTCGCTGGTCATTCCCGGCCGCCATGCCGTGCCGCTGGGCCTCGTCCTCCACGAACTGGTGACCAACGCGGTGAAATACGGCGCATGGTCCGCACCCGGCGGACTGCTCAACGTGCGCTGGCACGAAGCGGAAGGCCGCGTTCGCCTGTGCTGGGAAGAACGGTCCGCAGCGCCTCTACCCCCGCGCGAAGAGGGCGCCAAGCCTGGCCGCGAAGGCTTCGGCACGATGCTCATCCGCAGCTCGGAACGCCAGCTGAACGGCAAGATCGCCCGCCGCTATGAAACGCACGGCATCGTTGTGGAGATCGATTTTCCGATGGAGGGGTAGGAGGCAGCAGCTGCCGCCCCCCCCATCCTTACATCACGTCGAGTGCTTCGCATCCCGCGTCGATTGCACCATGCCCGGCGTGATGAACCCCAGCGGGCTCGGTTCCATCGCGCGCTTCTTCAGCTCGCCCTTCATCCGGCCGTACTCTTCTTCCATCTCCGCCGTCACCGTGGCGCGCGAATCCGCCAAGGCCTCGGTAAAGTCGGCACCCGTCACCTGCTGCACATCGCCCCCGGCGCGACGGATCGCACTGAGGCCTGCACGCCGCACCACGTCTTCCAGATCCGCACCGGTAAACCGCTCGGTCTGGCGCGCCACCGCTTCCAGATCGACATCGTCCGCCATCGGCATGGAACCGGTGTGGATGCGCAGGATGCGCACCCGCCCTTCCATGCTCGGCGTGCCGACATAGACCAGTTCGTCGAACCGGCCCGGCCGCAGCAAGGCAGGGTCGACCAGATTGGGCCGGTTGGTCGCGCCGATCACCACCACCGATTGCAGTTCTTCCAGCCCATCCATTTCGGCGAGGATGGTGTTGACCACCCGCGCCGTCACTTGCGGCTCGCCCACGCCCGAACCGCGCGCCGGCACCAAGCTGTCGATCTCGTCGATGAACACCACGCACGGTGCCACTTGCCGCGCACGGGCAAACAGGCGCGCGATCTGCTGCTCGCTTTCGCCGAACCACTTGCTCAGCAGGTCCGACGATTTGATCGCGATGAAGTTGGCCTCCGCCTCCTTCGCCACGGCCTTGGCCAGCAGGGTCTTGCCGGTGCCGGGCGGGCCATAAAGCAGGAAACCCTTGGCCGGCCGGATACCCAACCGGTGAAACGCGTCCGGGTTCTTGAGCGGCAGTTCTACGCCCTCGCGCAGTTTCTCCTGCGCCTCGTCCAGGCCGCCGATATCGTCCCAGCCCACGGTCGGAGCCTGCACCATCACTTCGCGCATCGCCGAAGGCTGCACGCGCTTCAGCGCCTGAACGAAATCGTCGCGATCCACGCGCAGGCTGTCGAGCACGTCCTGCGGGATGGTCTGCTGCTCGAAATCGAGCTTGGGCATGATCCGCCGCACCGCCTCGATCGCGGCCTCGCGCGCCAGTGCGGCAAGGTCTGCGCCGACGAAACCATGCGTGGTGCGTGCCAGTTCCTTGAGGTCGACGTCTTCGGCCAGCGGCATGCCGCGGGTGTGGATGCCGATGATCTCGCGCCGCCCGCTTTCATCGGGCACGCCGACCACGATCTCGCGGTCGAACCGGCCGGGCCGGCGCAGTGCCTCGTCGATGGCGTCAGGCCGGTTGGTCGCCGCGATCACCACCAGATTGGACCGCGCCTGCAATCCGTCCATCAAAGTCAGCAACTGGGCGACAAGGCGTTTCTCCGCCTCGCCCGTCACCTGGCTGCGTTTTGGCGCGATCGAATCCAGTTCGTCGATGAAGACGATGGCGGGGGCGTTCTTGGTCGCTTCCTCGAACACCTCGCGCAGCCGCTTCTCGCTCTCACCATACGCCGACCCCATGATTTCGGGGCCGTTGATGGTGTAGAAGCTGGCGTCGCTTTCATTGGCCACCGCCCGGGCCAGCCGCGTCTTGCCGGTGCCCGGCGGGCCATGCAACAGCACGCCTTTGGGCGGATCGACGCCCAGCCGCGTGAACAATTCGGGATAGCGCAGCGGCAGTTCGACCATCTCGCGCAACTGGCGGATGGTGTCGCCCATGCCGCCCACGTCGTCATAGTTGACGTCGGCGCGACTGCTGCGCGGCTCCTCGTATTCGGCGCGCATTTCGACTTCGGTGTTCTCGTCGATGTGGACGATACCCTTGGGCACCGTGGAAACGACGGTCAGGCGGATCTGGGTGAGCGCAAAGGCCGGTGCATTCAGCATCTGGCGCAGTTGCGGCGGCATATCGCCCCGGTTTACCTGCTGCTGGCCCGCCGTGGCGACCAGATCGCCGGTCACCAGCGGACGGCCCGCGAAGTTGCGCTTCAGCGCCAGCGCGGGGCCTTGCAGCCGCAGTTCGCGCTGCGCCGGGGCAAACACCACGCGCTGCGCCGGGCGCGAATCCGCCTTGCGCACTTCCACGTGCTCGCCCGAACCCACATCGGCATTGGCCCGCTGCAAACCGTCGAGCCGGATCACTTCCAGCCCTTCGTCTTCGGGATAGGGCAGCACGGCACGCGCCGCCGTGGAGCGCTTGCCGACGATTTCGATGACATCGCCTTCGGTCACGCCCAGCGCACCCATCACCGCGCGGCTGATGCGCGCGATGCCGTGCCCGGATTCTTCCTGCCGCGATCCCGCGACCTGAAGACGCACGGCTTTTGTGTCGAGTGTAGCTGCGTCTGCCATTGGGCTTGCCTCTTTCGTCCGCGTTGCTTTCCTGATCACTGAACTAGGAAGCGGACGGCGGCTTTTCAAACGCGGCGCGAGGCAGAAGGTTGCGCCAGGTCCACCGGATGGGGCGGAGCACGCGCTAACCCATTGATCGCAATTCCGAAATGAAAAAAAGCCCGGCTGTTGCCAGCCGGGCTTGGAAGTTTGGGAGAGGATGCCTGAAAGGCAGGATCTGAATGTCATCGATCATACAATTGTGCAAGTGCGAAATCGGTCGATTCGGTTGCAGTTTTTGCATGCCGCTATGCCGAAATGGCGAAAAGACGCCGTATCTCATGGTGAATCCGGCCGTCACAGACCGCCACGCCTATCAAAAAGATCAGATTTGCCAGGTGAATCATTGCATCGCAACACGGCCAGTTCACGGCCAAACATCAATCTGCACAGCCCCGCGCGATGTCGGGCCCGATTTCCCGCACAGCAGTAAAGCGGTAAATCCGGTCCGACATGCCATCGCTGCACTGCCCGGCTGCCACTTTCAGCATCAGGGGCTTGCCATCAAGCGCACCGACGTATTCGGCGCCGTCAGCGGTCTCGCGCCGCGTGACGGTGATGCGGATGCCGCTGACGAACTCGGGCGTTGAATAGACCAATGCTTGTCCGTCCACCTCTGCGCCCCAGAACGGTTCGGTGCCGACCGCCTTGAACGTGCGGGGCACCGGCGAAGGCTTGGATTGCACTGCGTCCCTCGACATCGCTGGTGGCGCGGGCAACGCGGCGGCATCGCTGGCCGTGTCATCCACGGGCGGCGCAACAGGCTTGTGGCAACCCGCTACTGCAAGCATTGAAATGGCGGCGGCTGCAAGCAGGGCTGCCCATTCGGGGCGGTTTCGCGGTATCATGTCATTCTCCTGCTCTTCGGATTGCTGCGGCGCACGCGGTGGCAGCCTGCTGGCTCGGCAAATCGGGCAAGCAACGCAGTGTGACCGCCGGAACCCGAGTTTGACTTCGTGCTGCACTGCAGTATAAATCCAAAATTGCGGTATTCTGGCGACACCGACTTGCATTTTGCCAGCCGCGACAGCGCCGGAGGGTTCCTTGATCACTGTTAAAGAAGCACTTGATCGGAACAAGGGAATCGGGCCAGGGTTCCACCTGCTGCGCCACGTGTTGTCTGTGGCGATCGTCATATGGCACACGCGGCAAGCTATCTGGTGGAGCTACAGCGCCAAGGCGCTGGCTGCCGAAGGCAAAATCGCCAGCGGATTGTCGCGGGCCTCGGAATACAATCTGGAAGACATGATACGACCGGCGATTCATTCGCTGGTGGCGATCTTCTTCGTGCTCAGCGGCTTTCTGGTCATGGGTTCCGCCCTGCGTACGCGCGGCACCGGGAAATTCCTGACCAATCGCGCGCTGCGGATTTTCCCGGCCCTTGGCGCGGAAACGCTGTTGTCGGCGTTCATTCTCGGCCCGGCAACCACCACGTTGGCGCTCGGTGCCTATTTCACCCATCCGGAATTCTTCGGCTATTTCGGCAACATCGTCGGCTGGCTGCACTATACCCTGCCGGGCGTGTTCGAGAACAACCCCTACCCGCGCATCATCAACGGGCAGTTGTGGACGCTCCACCCGGAGTTCATGTCCTATGCCACGATGGCCTTCTTCATGGCCACGACGCTCGCCTTCAAGCGCCGTGTGCTGCTGGTGATCGGCATGGCTATGATCGCCACGACAACCGCGCTTTATGTCTACGATCCGGTGACGTTCGACGTCAAAGGCGAGAACATGTTCCACCCGTGGTACGTGGCGATGCTGTTCTGGTTCGGCGCCGTGGCATTCCATTATGCGGACAAAATTCCACTGAAGTTCAGCCTGTTTGTGGCCAGTGCAGCCGCTTACTGGGCGATGATGTTCTTCAACGTGCTGGCCCCGCTGGCAGGTTTCTGCCTCACCTACATCACTGTCTATGTCGGCATGACGGCGTTTCCGTGGTGGGACAGGCTGGTGAAGTCGGATTATTCCTACGGCGTGTACCTCTACCACTTCCCGATCATCCAGCTGGTGATCTGGCTGCTGCTACCCACGCCGGTTGCGCAGATGAGCAATCCAGTTCAGCTGGCGATCGTGTTCCCCACCGCGCTGGCCGTCACGGTCGGCTTTGCCATCCTGTCGTGGCGCTACATCGAAAAGCCGGCGCTGAAACTGCGCAAGGTCTTTGCCCGCACCGAACCGATCACGGGCGAGATTCCGCCCGCATCGGCCGGGCACCACGGCTTTGCGATCCCGGCAGACGAGCCGGAAACCGAAGCCACTCCGGTGCTCAAGCACAGCTGACTGCAGGCGGCTGACCGGTCAGTGCGCCAGCAGCAGCGGCACCTGGCTCCGGTCCAGCATTCCGCGCGATACGCCGCCCAGCAGCAATTCGCGCAGGCGGCTTTTGCCGAAAAGGCCCATGACGATAAGGCCGGCACCCAGCCTTTGCGCCGTTTCCTCGATGGTGTGGGCGATCGTGCCGTTGCGCTCAGCCTCGTGGCAATCGGCGTGGATGCCGTGGCGCGAGAGATAGCAGGCGGCATCGCGCGCGGGGAAGTTCTCTTCCTTTTCGCGCACCGTCAGCACGTGCACAGCGCTGGAAAGCTGCAGCAGCGGCAGGGCGGCGTGCATCGCGGTGGCGCATTCACGCCCACCGTCCCATGCGATCAGCACGGGCGCGTCGAACGTCAGCAGGGGCACCCCGCGCGGCAGCGCCAGCACCGGGCAACGCACGCCAAGGCCCACTTCTTCCAGCCGCGGATCTTCCAGGCTGGCCACGATCACGTCGGCAAAGCGCGATGCGCCTGCCACGCCTTCGACCCGCCCCATATCGACGACCGCAACATCGAATGGCACGTCCTGCCGCGAAAGTCGTGCGTCCAGATCGGCAGCCAACTTTTCATCAAGATCGCGCACCTGCGTGATCGCATCGGCTGAAAGCGCAGCGCCGCCAAATGGCTCCCACAGCGCCATTTGCGCAAATGGCGTGGCAATCTGGAAGGTAACGTGGCCATCAATCGCGCGGGCCAGCGCCAGTGCAGTTTCAACGCGATCATCGAGCGAAGCGGCGCTATCGGCCGGGCAGAGAATGGAGCGCATGGGGATCCTCCTTCTTGGTTGCCGCAAATCTTTCGTATCTGGCACCATCATACCATGATCCACGTCAATTCGCGCGTCATCCGGCATCTGGTTCGATTTCCAGCATCGCGGCACGGCGGAACAGTTCGAGGATGAGCGGGTCACGCTCCTGGGCGCGGATGGCGGCTTCAAAGCGGATCTGCCGTGCGGGACGCGGCAGCACCTCCAACAAAGCACCGCTCGCCAATTCGGCCCGCACCATCGTTTCGGGCAGCACCGCCGCGCCTCCGCCCAGCAGCACGATCTCGATCAGCGTGCGCACATTGTTGCAGGTGCCGATGCCGCGCGGCTCGATGCCGTGTTCCGCCAGCGTTTCCAGCATCACCCCGTGCAGCGGCGAATGGCTGGGCAACGACCACACCGGCAGCGCCTGCGCAAATCCGCCCGCCTGCGCCGTCGCCCGACTTGCCACCCACACCAACGCGACCGATCCGATGGGGGCGGTGCGAATGCCGGGGCTGGCCACCGGTCCGGCCAGGAACACCAGATCGCTCGTCCCACCCAGCACCTGTTGCAGCATGCGCGCCGTCAGATCGAGTTCGATCTCCAGCGTCACGCCCGGCAGATCGGCCTCCACATCGCGCACGAAACGCGGCAGGCAACTCGCGGCCGCAATCTCGCCGGTGCCGATGCGGACAACGCCGGTCGCGCCAGCAAAATCGCTCGCCTTGAACAGCGCGCGTTCAAAACCTGCCCATAATGGCTCGAAATCGTGCACCAGATCGCGCCCGCGCGCGGTCAGCATCATGCGCCGCCCTTCGCGCCGAAACAGCGCAACGCCCAGCTGCGATTCCATTTCGCGCACGCGCGCCGAAATGGCAGGTTGCGTGGTGTTGAGTCGTTCCGCCGCCGCCCGAAAGGTGCCCAGCCGCGAGATCCACAGCAGCGTTTCAAGGTGATAGATGGCCAGCCGTTTCATCATTCACTCTTATCATATTTCATAACAATGTATCGCTAGTTCGGATCAATTGAACCCGCTACGCTCGCCAGAACAACCAGGAGAGTCGATTTGGCCCGAAAGCTTTTTCCAGACGCGGCGGCCGCCCTTGAAGGGCTGCTGGAAGACGGACTGCTCATTGCCTGCGGGGGCTTCGGCCTGTGCGGCATCCCCGAACGGCTGCTCGATGCGGTCCGCGATTCGGGCGTGAAGGACCTTACCTTCGCCAGCAACAACGCCGGCATCGACAACGAAGGCATCGGCAAGCTGCTGCGCACGCATCAGGTGAAAAAGATGATCTCGTCCTACGTCGGCGAGAACAAGGAATTCGAACGCCAGTATCTTTCGGGCGAACTCGAAGTCGAATTCTGCCCGCAAGGCACGCTCGCCGAACGCATGCGCGCCGGCGGCGCGGGCATTCCGGGCTTCTATACCAAGACCGGCGTCGGCACGCTGGTGGCCGAAGGCAAGGAAGTGAAGACCTTCAACGGCCAGGACTACATCCTCGAACAGGGCATCTTCGCCGATCTCTCGCTGGTCAAGGCATGGAAGGCCGATGAAACCGGCAACGTGATCTTCCGCAAGACCGCGCGCAATTTCAACGTGCCCGCCGCCACTTGCGGCAAGGTCTGCGTCGTCGAGGTTGAAGAAATCGTCCCCGTCGGCAGTCTCGATCCCGAGGCGATCCATCTGCCAGGCGTCTACGTCCAGCGCCTGATCGTCGGCGCGCCTTACGACAAGAAGATCGAATTCCGCACCGTACGCGAAAGGGAGGCCGCATAATGGCTTGGACCAGAGATGAAATGGCCGCCCGCGCCGCGCGCGAATTGCAGGATGGTTTCTATGTGAACCTCGGCATCGGCATCCCCACGCTGGTCGCCAACCACATCCCCGCCGGGATGACGGTGACGCTCCAGTCCGAAAACGGCATGCTCGGCATCGGCCCCTTCCCCTATGCGGGCGAGGAAGACGCCGACCTGATCAATGCCGGCAAGCAGACCATCAGCGAACTGCCGCAGTCCGCTTATTTCGACAGCGCGGCCAGCTTCGCCATGATCCGCGGCGGGCACATCGACCTCACCGTGCTGGGCGCGATGGAAGTCGCTGAAAACGGCGACATCGCCAACTGGATGGTGCCCGGCAAGATGATCAAGGGCATGGGCGGCGCGATGGATCTCGTCGCCGGCGTGAAGAAGATCATCGTGGTGATGGAACACTGCGCCAAGGACGGCAGCCCCAAGTTCATCCCCGCCTGCACCCTGCCGCTCACGGGCGTGGGCGTGGTCGATATGGTGATCACCGACCTCGCCGTGTTCGCCCGCGCCGATCACGCCAGCCCCTTCCGCCTCGTCGAGCTTGCGCCCGGCGTCACGGCAGAGGAAGTGAAGGCCAAGACCACCGCGCACTACGTGGATTGATTCGGGGGGACATGCGCGGCCCCGCCACGGAGCCCGCGCATGTCCTTCACCCTCATCACCGCCAACCGCAATTATTCGAGCTGGTCGCTGCGCCCGTGGGTGCTGATGAAGGGCTTGGGCATTCCCTTCGCCGACCGGCTCGAACCGTTCACCAAGCCGGTGAACTACGATGACTTCCGCGCCTTCTCCCCCACCGGCCAGGTGCCAGTCCTGATCGACGGCGAGACCACGGTGTGGGATTCCCTCGGCATCGCGCTCTATCTGGCAGACCGCTACCCCGCCGTCTGGCCCACCGACCCAGCCGCCCGCGCTTTCGCGCAAAGCGTGGTCACCGAAATGCACGGCGGCTTTTCGGCGCTACGCAACGATTGCACCATGAACGTCGGCGTCCGCGTAAAACCCCGCCCGATGCGCGAAGCCCTGCTGCGAGACGTCGCCCGCGTGCGCGAAATCCTCGAACAAGGCCTGACGAATTTCGGCGGACCCTACCTAGCGGGCGAAACCTTCACCGTGGCCGACGCCTTCTATGCTCCGGTCGCCTACCGCATCCGCACGTATGGTCTGGACGTGGGCAAGGGCCAGGCATGGGTCGACCACATGCTCGCCGTCGAACCCATGCGCCAATGGGAAGCCGAAGCGCTGGCCGAAAGCTGGCGCGAGGAAAGCCACGAAGCGGAGCTTGCGGCGGCTGGCGAGATCGTGGCGGATTATCGGGTGGGGTGAGGCCCCAATATACACATCTCAAAACCACCCCGTCGCCCCGGGCTTGACCCGGGGCCCAGCTTCCCTTCAACTCGGCTGATGGATCGGGAACAACGTGGCGGCTGGGTCTACATCATGGCCAATCGCTATCGCGGTCCGATCTACGTCGGGGTTACCGCAAACCTGCCACAACGGATCTTCCAGCACCGCGAGGGTGGCGGTTCAGAGTTCTGCGCCCGCCACAACTTGCACAGACTGGTATGGGCGGAGCGCGGCGACACTGTCGAAGACTGCATTGCTCACGAAAAGCGCGTGAAACGATGGCGGCGTGAATGGAAGTTTGCGTTGATCGAAAAGGCAAACCCGGATTGGGCGGACCTCTACGATTTTCTTGTGTGATCGGGCATTGCGCCGAAACAAGCTGGGCCCCGGATCAAGTCCGGGGCAACGTAGGTGTGAGGCCCATGGGGTGGAAATACCATCCCCCAGTTTCGTCACCCCGGGCTTGACCCGGGGTCCAGCTAAACTTGGGGCCACCCTCACCCCTTCCGAAACGGCGTATATCCCCCCAGCGTCAGCACATCCTGCGCCACGCCCGCCCGCTCGCGTTCCAGAAAATCCGCCACCGCCCGCCGGAAACCCTTGTCGGCGATGTAATGCGCGGACCACGTCTGCACCGGTTCATACCCCCGCGCCAGCTTGTGCTGGCCTTGCGCGCCGGCCTCCACCCGCTGCAATCCCAAGGCGATCGCAGCATCGATGGCCTGATAATAGCATAGCTCGAAATGCAGGAACGGCTTGTCGATCACCGATCCCCAGTATCGGCCGTACAGCGCCTCGCCGCCGATGAAGTTCAGCGCGCCCGCCACCGGCACGTCGTCGATGAAAGCCAGCACCAGCAGGATGCGGTCGGCCATGCGCTCGCCCAGCAGGGTGAAGGCCGCCCGCGTCAGGTAGGGAGTGCCCCACTTGCGCGCGCCGGTGTCCTGATAGAATTGCCAGAACGCGTCCCAGTGTTCGGGCAGGATCGCCGCCCCGGTCAGCGCGCGGATCTCGACACCCTCCTGCGCCGCCGCGCGTTCCTTGCGCAGATTCTTGCGCTTGGCGGACGATAGCGCGCCGAGGAATTCGTCGAAGCTGGCATATCCCTGATTGCGCCAGTGGAACTGGATATCGGCGCGCGGTAGCCAGCCCGCCTCTTCGAACAGCGGCAGTTGCGCCGGCTCGATAAACGTGGCGTGGGCGGATGAAAGCCCGTTCTGTTCGCACAATTGCTCCGCCACGCGCAGCAGCGGCACCGCCAGATCGGGCCGCGCCGCATCGCCCTGCCCGGTCAGCAGGCGCGGGCCGGTGGCGGGGGTGAACGGCACGGCAATTTGCAGCTTGGGATAATAGTCACCGCCCGCCCGCTGCCACGCATCGGCCCAGCTATGATCGAAAACATATTCACCCTGGCTGTGCCGCTTCAGATAAGCGGGCAGCGCAGCGACCGGTACGCCGGCCTCGTCCTCCACCACGATCGGCAGCGGCGACCAGCCGGACCGACCGCCGACGCTGCCCGATTCTTCCAGCAGCGACAGAAACATGTGGGATGTGAAGGGGTTATCGTCGCCCGCCAGCCGATCCCAATCGGCAGCGTCGATCTCCGCAACCGCCTGATGAATGCGCGCGGTGATGCTCACCCCAATCCCGCGCCTTCCGCGATCGGCGCATCGGCATGCGTCGCCGCCCGTTCTGCAAGATCGGCAGAGCGCACCGTCCACGTCAGGATCGGAAAGCCCCGGCGGCGTTGCGCCGCCGCAAACGGACTGGGCAGATCACGCACATCATACGCAAGGAAATCGGCCTGCGCATGCCAGAAGGCATATTGCCGGCGCACCCGCGCGAGCAGCGTGCGCTTGCCTTCCTCGGTCATTACCAGCCCATGGACCACGTGCGGCGAGTAGCGCTTAAACCAGCGCGAAACGCGCGGGTCGAAGCTCATCACTGCCACCGGGCCGCGATACCCTTCCAGCAGCCGGCGCACTGCGAGGCACAGTGGCGCGACGCGCACCTCACGCTTCGATTTCACCTCGATCAGCAATGGCACCTGCCCGTTCACCTGGTCGAGCACCTGCCGCAGGCTGGGGATGGTGTCGGTGCTTCCCGCCAGCGCGATGGAGCCGATCTGGGTCACGCTACGGTCGAGCAATTCGCCCGTCTCGCCGGTCAGGCGGTCCAATTCCCAATCGTGGAACACCACCGCCTGCCCGTCGCTGGTGCGCTGCACATCGCACTCGATGCCCAGCCCGCGCGCAATGGCGTTGGCAAAGGCCGTCGACGAGTTTTCAGGCGCACCGGGCGCATGCAGACCCCGGTGCGCATAAGTGTGGCCTCGCAGCCAGCCGACGCGCTGCGCCGACGGAGCCGGCGCGAACCAGCGATCAAGCAGTGCGAACAGCAAAAACAGCATCAATTTCCACCGCAGCGCCCAAAGGCAGGACCGGAACGCCCACCGCGCTGCGCGCGTGACGTCCAATGTCGCCAAACGCGGCAACCATCAATTCGGATGCACCGTTGGCCACTTTGGGCTGATCGGTAAACGTGCCGGTTGAACTGATGAAAGCGCCCAGCTTCACCACACGCTCGATCCGGTCGAGCGAACCCAGTGCAGCCTTGGCCTGTGCCAGCAGCATCAGCCCGCATGCCTGCGCGGCTGCGGCACCTTGTTCCAGCGATACGTCCTCGCCCAGCCGGCCAGTCACCAACTTGCCATCGATGAACGGCAACTGCCCGGAAACGTGGAGCAATCCGCCGGCCAGCACCGTCGGCACATAGGCGGCCACCGGCGCTGCCGGCTGCGGCAGCACGTGGCCGATTTCCGCCAACTTGTCGGCAACGGAATCGGCTGCGATGGTATCAGGCATCATTCTCTCCGTGCATTTGCTTAACGATCCAGGGCAGCGCCTTGTCCCATGTATCGATCCGCGCATGGGCGTGGCCCGCTTCGTGCGCGCAATCGATATGCGGTGCAAGCAACGGCTCTCCGCACAAGTGCAGTCGGATCACTTCGGGGGTGATTTGCGACGCGGAATCATGATGCTGGGGCAGATCGTCGATAAACAGCGCGCGGCTCGGCTTGTATTCGTCCAGAATCGCCCGCAGCGCCGGCCCTTTCGGCCCCGTGTTGGTGAACACGCGGACATCGATGCCCACATCCTGCAGCTGGCGGGCGCGCGCTTCGCGGCGTTCGTCGTTCAGGTTGGTCAGGATCACCACATCGGCGTTGCCGGCCAGCGTATTCATCGCATGGACCGCCCCGGCAATGGGCTGCTGCGTGTGCATCTGTGTATCGAAGAAGGCACCCAGAAGGCGCCAGATTTCCTTGGGCTCCACCAGTTCGCCCGATCCGGCATGGCGCATGGCCTTGCCGAAATCGTTGTGTTCCAGTGTAAAATCGATGCCGTGGACGTCGGCCAGCCACGCCTTGTACGGCGCGACCATGTGCAGCAGCACTTCGTCGCAATCGCTGATGATCAGCGGGCGGCTCATGTCAGTTTCCTTCGGGCAGCAATGATATGTTCGGGCCTTATGTCGAGCGCGTCCGCCGCAGCGACAAGGTCCGATTCCTGATTGGCGAGAAAATCGAGCACTGCGCCCAGAATGGACGAATCCGAAAGACCTTCCCGCAACGCTTCGGGGGTAAGCCCGGTCAGCGCGAGAAAGCGATCAGCGCGCGCTTCGTCGGAAAGCACCCAGCCGAGCGCCTGCAACGCCAGCGCGGCGGGATCGGGCAGGGAAACGGGCTCGCGGATGATTGTCAGGGCCTTTCCGGGGCAATAGACGTGCGGTGGGGTGTTGTTAGGTGGCGTTCGGGTTTGGTTCGGGATACGGTCGGTCAGTGACAAAAAGAATTATGGTTGTCGAGGACAACGACCTCAACCGCAAGCTGTTCTGCGACTTGCTGAAGGCCAACGGCTTTACCGTCGAGCCGGTGGCGGATGGACGTGAAGCTATTGAAACTGCACGCATTTTTGTGCCGGAATTGATCATCATGGACATCCAGATGCCCAATGTGTCAGGTCTGGAACTGATCGAGATCCTCAAGAACGACGAAGCCCTGCGCGCGATTCCGGTGCTAGCGGTTACCGCCTATGCCGCCAAGGGCGATGAGGACCGCATCCGCGATGCAGGGGCAGAGGGCTACTTGGCGAAGCCGGTGTCGATCGGGCCGTTCATGCAGGCGGTAAGAAAGCTTATCTGACAAATACTTAGTGCGTGATGATGGGCAAGACATGCTCAAGCAGGAACATGAGCAGCGTAGCGCACAATCCGGCGATGAAAATACCATATGCCATTGTTAGATAACGATATTTCTTGCGCTGGAGCACTTGTCCACCCTGATAAATATCGTGCAGCATCGTGCGGAAAACCGTTTCATCAGCGCGCATGTCCGTCAGCAGGCTTTCGGTCCATGCGTTTTCGTCCATTGCAGAAAAAACGCCGAAGAACAGTCGGTTAGGCTGAGAAATCTTCGCTCCGGCCGCAGGCTTTCCACCGATCGAAGGCAGCACCGCAATCACCGCGCATAGCGCCGAAGCAAAGGCAAAGCACGCCAGCACGATCACCGACCAAGACAGCGGCCCATTCCGGGCCTGTCCGACGGCAATCGAAAAAACGACGAACGTTGCGCCCATCAGGATCGAGGCCTTGCTATCGGCCATTTGGCTAAGCGTGAGTTGCATCTGCTGGACTGTTCTGACCAAGTGTATGGCATGGTTAGAAAATCCCGAAGGTGATAGCACCGATGGCGTGGCTGGCACGGGTACTGCGTCGGGCCGTTTTTCATCCACCAAGGTGTTCTTCTCCATGTGCAATGACCAGGTCACCACAATTCGACGGGGGATGACACAGTGGCACAGCGCTTGACAAGCGGGGCCACTCGCCGCTTTTCAGCCGCATTGATACGGCAGGGGCGTTTCCTGCACTTTGGAGAATACCGATGGACCGCGCCGAAACCGCCGCAAGGATCGCGGAGCTGATCGACCCCTTCAACAAGAAGGGCATCGAAATCACTGATAACACAAGCTTTGCCGGCGATCTCGAATGGGACAGCCTGACCGTGATGGACTTCGTCGCCGCGATCGAGGACGAGTTCGATATCATCATCAGCATGAACCAGCAGGCCGAGATCGAGACGTATGGCCAGCTGGTTGATGCCGTGATCAAACTGCAGGGTTAAGCCAGAATGTCCGATCTTTTCAGCAAGTTCGACCCGCTGATCCAGCAGCGCCAGGCCCTGCTTGATACCGGCGTGACCGATCCGTTCGGGCTGGTGATGGAGCGCGTGATCTCGCCCACCGTGGCAGTATGCAGCGGCCGCGAAACGATCCTGCTCGGCACCTACAACTACATGGGCATGACCTTCGACCCCGATGTGATCGCGGCGGGGAAGCAGGCGCTCGACGACTTCGGCGCAGGCACCACCGGCAGCCGCGTTCTCAACGGAACCTACGCCGGGCACCGGGCGGTTGAGGAGGCGTTGAAGGATTTCTACGCCATGGACCATGCCATGGTGTTTTCCACCGGATATCAGGCGAACCTGGGCATTATCAGCACGATTGCCGGCAAGGGCGACTACATCGTGCTCGACATCGACAGCCACGCCAGCATCTGGGACGGCTGCAAGATGGGCGATGCCGAAGTGGTGCCGTTCAAGCACAACGACATCGAGGCGATGGAAAAGCGCCTGAAACGCATTCCCGAAGGCGCGGGCAAGCTGGTGGTGCTGGAAGGCGTCTATTCGATGCTGGGCGATATCGCCCCGCTGAAGGAAATGATCCGCGTCGCCAAGGAAAATGGCGCGATGGTGCTGGTCGATGAAGCGCATTCGATGGGTTTCATCGGGCCGAACGGGCGCGGCGTGGCGGAAGATCAGGGCTGCCTCGACGACGTGGACTTCGTGATCGGCACGTTTTCCAAGTCGGTCGGCACGGTAGGCGGTTTCTGCGTTTCCAACCATCCGAAGTTCGAGATCCTGCGGCTGGTCTGCCGGCCTTATGTGTTCACCGCCAGCCTGCCGCCGAGCGTGGTAGCGACCGCCGCGACATCGATCCGCAAGCTGATGCATGGCGAGGCAAAGCGCGCGCACTTATGGGAAAATTCGCGCACGCTGCACAAGGGCCTGCGCGATCTGGGCTTCAAGCTTGGCACGCCAGAGCCACAGAGCGCGATCATCGCGGTGATCATGCCCGATCTGGAGCGCGGCGCTGGCATGTGGGAAGCGCTGCTGAACGAGGGGCTGTACGTGAACCTTGCGCGTCCGCCAGCGACCCCGGCAGGCATGACGCTGCTGCGCTGCTCGCTGTGCGCAGAACATTCGGCGGAGCAGGTGCAGACGATCATCGGAATGTTCGAACGCGCGGGCAAGGCTGTGGGTATCATCTGATGAAGGCGGTGCGGGGTGTGTTGATCGCGGCGGGATTGCTCGCCGCGATGCCGGTGCATGCGCAAGGCGCGGCAACGATCACGTTGCCGGCTAACACCGCACCGGAGGGCATGGTGGAGCAGCCGTGCCCCGAAGGATCGGCGCGCCTACAACCGCAGGCCGACTGGGCCTGGCTTTGCAGGTATCAAGCGCAGAACCGGCTGCTGGGTAGCCGGCCGCGCGTGGTGTTTATCGGCGATTCGATCACCGAGTTCTGGCTGCCGAAATCGCCGGCACTGTTCGCGGGCGGCACCATTGACCGGGGGATCAGCGGGCAGACCAGCCCGCAAATCCTGTTGCGGTTCTATCAGGACGTGATCGCCCTGCGACCGCGCGTGGTTCACATCATGATCGGCACCAACGATCTTGCCGGTAACACCGGGCTGAACAGTCCTGAGGAATTTACCAACAACATCAAGGCAATGACTGATCTGGCGCAAGCCAACGGGATTGCCATGGCGATCGGATCGATCCCGCCGGCGACGCGATTTCCGTGGAAGCCGGCGCTGACACCGGCGGCGCAAATTGTAGTGCTCAATCGGTGGCTGGCGGATTTCGCAAAGGCACGCGGAGCGGTGTTCGCCGATTATTATGCGGTGCTGGCGGACGAGCAGGGTGCGATGAAGCCGGGGTTTTCGGGCGACGGGGTGCACCCCACGGCGGCCGGCTATGCCGCGATGGAACCGGTGGCTCGCAAGGCCATTGCCGAGGCGCTGAGGCTGCCAGGCAAGCAGCGCCGATAGGCATTTGATGGTTCTGTACTCAACAAGCGCGGCCCTTCGACAAGCTTCGGGTGGACGGATTTCGTTTGCCGGCTTTTAGGAAATTCCCCCCTTAGTTCAGCGTGATAATGCCATTTACCGCGCGGTATTCCTGTGGGCCGATGAGGCGGTTATGCGCCACGCGGATTGAGTGGAGCGCGGCTTCGATTTCGCGGCGCCAGTGATCGAGGAAGCGTTCGAGGCGGGGGAAACGCGGGGCCAGATCATATTGCTGAAAAGCGAACATCTGCAGCAGGCTGGGATGATCGGGCAGGTAATAGTGGATCTGGATCGTGGTGAGGCCGTAGCCTTCGATCTGCCGCGTGAAATCGACATCTGCCGCCATTCGCTTCCCTCCTATCAGATGAGGAGGCCTGGCCGGGCGAAACGGTCAGGCCTCGAAAAACCTGAAGTTGACTCGCCAAGGATCGCACAAACCAGATTGGCGTCAAGAGCGGGCAGTCACCCTTGTTTGGGAAAGGAATTCTTCAGGAAGCGGCGAGGGTGGCGTGGGCGCACTTTTCCTGGGCAGCCTTGTTCCCGCCACCGCCAAGCATGGTCGCCGCGACGAAGCCGGCAATAACGAGCACGACGAAGCCGACAGTGACAAGGCCAAGATACTTGTCGATGAAGCGCTTGATCGGTGCACCGAACAGGCGGAACAGCACGCCGACGACCATGAAGCTGATCGAGCGGGAAACCAGACTGGCGAGAATAAACGGCACCAGCGGCATCGAAATGAAGCCGGCGGTGATCGTCAGCAGCTTGAACGGGATAGGCGTGGCACCCTTGATGACGATGATCTCGACCCCGTATTCGCGCAGATAGCAGGCGGCGCGGGGGAAGCTTTCGGTCAGGTGCAGGGCCGCAAGGAGCTGCGTGCCGACGCTATCGTACAGGAAGTGACCGATCGCATAGCCGAGCATACCGCCCAGAACCGAGGCAATGGTGGCGATGGCAGCGAAACGCACGGCCTTTTTTGGGTCGGCAAGGCACATCAGGCCCAGCAGCGGATGCGGCGGGACCGGGAAGAAGCTGGCCTCCATGAAGGCGAACAGCGCCAGCCACCATTCGGCCTGCGGGTGGGCGGCCTTGGCCATCGTCCAGTTGTAGAGGCGGCGAAGCATCGGTCGGTCAACTCGCTTGGTTGCACTGCGGCATTAGGCGAGCCGGCGGGAAAGCGCCAGTCGATGCACGAACTAACCTGATTGGTACATTTTTCTTGACATCGTGACGCTGTTTCAGTACAAAACATGAACATCGCAAAGGATCGAGTCGCTGCCCCCACCGGCGGCTCTGCTCCCTGCCCCGGTCATTGAAAGCGAGGATGGTGCATGGTCGAACCGAAACGACCTGCGTCCGGCAAGGTCCGGACGAAGATCGGTGCTGCGCTTGTGCAGGGCGAAGACAAGAGCAACCGCCATTGGCGCACAATCTTCCTTGCCGAACTGGCCGAGACATCGAACGTAACTGCCGCATCCGCCGCCGCCGGGGTCCACCCCAGCCGCCCCTACAAGGTGAAGCGCATGGAACCGGGCTTTGCCCGCGAATGGTACGGCGCGCTGCTGGAAGGATACGAGCACCTGGAGATGGAATTGCTGCACCGCTTGCGGTTTGGCGATCCCAAGGAAACAGACCGGAAATTCGACAACGCCAATGCCATGCGCCAGCTGGCGACGCACCGCGATTCGGTAGCCCGCGAACGGGCGATCCGCGACAACGAGGACGTTGGCGCGATCAAGGCTTCGATCGAGGCCAAGCTGTGTGGGCTGCGCGAGAAGATCCTGGCGCGCCGGGCGGGCACCGATGGCTTTGTCTCGGTGCAGGATAATGGTTGAAATTGCCCCGGATACCGAGGCGTTGGCCTGGATCGCCGAGGCGACCGAAAGCGATTTGGCGGACTTTGTCGACAAGATGGGCGAGGAAGAGGCGCAACTGTGGCGCTGGCTGTGGCTGACCGAAGCAAGGACATCGCAAATGGCCCCGGACGGCGACTGGCGACTGTGGCTGGTGATGGCCGGACGCGGGTTCGGCAAAACACGCGCAGGTGCCGAATGGGTTCGTGCGGTGGCGGAGGCCGATCCTGATGCGCGGATCGCGCTGGTGGCGGCTTCGCTGCACGAGGCGCGCAGCGTGATGGTGGAAGGCGAAAGCGGCCTGATGGCCGTGTGCCCTCCCCGCCATCGACCACGGTATGAGCCTTCGCTGCGGCGCATCGTGTGGCCCAACGGCGCGCAGGCGCTGCTCTATTCGGCAGCAGAGCCCGAAGCCTTGCGTGGCCCGCAACATAGCCATGCCTGGTGCGACGAGATAGCCAAGTGGGACGACGTCAACGGGCAGGCCCATCGTTCATGGGACAACCTGCTGCTGGGCCTGCGAATGGGCGACCGGCCGCGTGTGGTCGCCACGACGACGCCGCGCGCCGTGCCGCTGGTGCGGCGGTTGCTGGACCAGAGCGACGACGTGATCGTGACGCGTGGCAGCACGCGGGACAATATCGCCAACCTGCCCAGCCGGTTCATCGCCGACGTGGAGCGCGAGTTTGCAGGCACTTTGCTGGGTCGGCAGGAACTGGATGGCGAATTGATCGAGGACCTGCCCGGCGCGCTGTGGACGCGGGGCCTGCTGGAACGCTGCCGCGAAGCGGCTGCCCCGGCAATGACACGGGTGGTGGTGGGAGTAGATCCTCCGGCGAGCGCGCATGGCGATGCCTGCGGGATTATAGTCTGCGGGATCGGAGAAGATGGAATCGCACGGGTTCTGGCTGATACGTCTGTCGAGAAAGCCAGCCCGGAGCGATGGGCCCGCGCCGTTGCGGACGCCGCGCAAGCCTGGTCTGCGGACCGGGTGGTGGCCGAGGCGAACCAGGGTGGAGCAATGGTGGAAGCGGTGCTGCGCGCCGCAAACGCCGTGCTGCCCCTGCGCCTTGTTCACGCAAGCCGCGGCAAGACGGCGCGGGCCGAACCGGTGGCGGCTTTGTATGAAGCCGGCCGGGTGCGGCACAGCGGGCTTTTTGCCCGGCTGGAAGACGAGCTTTGCGGGTTCCTGCCCGGCGGCACCTACCAGGGGCCGGGCAGGAGTCCCGACCGGGCGGACGCCTGCGTTTGGGCGCTGACCGACCTGATGCTGGGCCGCGTGGGCGAGCCACGGATCTGGTTCGACTGAGATTGCGGGGGTGGTGACCGGCGTGGCCCACCCCCGATCAGAAGCACGAAAGCCACCCCAACCCCTCTCCCCAGTGGGAGGAGTGATGAACGCCCCTCCGGGGTTCTCCGATCATTTTTCGGAAAGGCACGACATGTCATTTTTGCAGAGCCTGGCCTCCGCCTTCAAGGGCGAGGCGGTGACCCCGCGCGCGCCCTTGGGACGCAGTTTCATTTCGCCGTGGGCCGAAGCCTTCGACTGGCGCGGCGGCGATGCGCGGGGGCCGTTGAATTACCCTCTGGCGATCCGTGAAGCCTATCTGAAGAACCCGGTGGCGCAGCGTGCGGTGCGGCTGGTGGCCGAAAGCATCGGCGGCGCGCCGGTGGCTGCTTCCGACCCTGTGCTGGGCAAGCTGGTGAGCGCGACGAGCGCCGGGCAAGGCCTGCTGGAAACGCTGGCGAGCCAGCTGCTGCTGCATGGCAATGGATACGTGCAGGTTCTGCGCGATGCCGAGGGCGAGGTTGCCGAGCTTTACGCCCTGCGGCCCGACCGCGTGTCCATCGTACCCGACGCCGGCGGGTGGCCCACTGCGTTCCAGTACAAGGTGGGCGAGCGGGCGATGGTGCTCGACGCGGTGGACGAATGGGGCCGCGCCAACGTGATCCACATTCGCGCGTTCCATCCTTCCGACGACCATTACGGTGCCGGCTGCCTGGAAGCGGCCGACGAGGCGGTGGCCATCCACAATTCGGCGGCGCGCTGGAATCGGGCATTGCTCGACAATGCGGCGCGTCCTTCCGGGGCACTGGTTTACGATCCGGGCGATCCGGGCGCTGCGCTGAGCGCGGAGCAGTTCGAGCGGATCAAGGCCGAGCTTGCTGCCGCCTATTCCGGGCAGGTCAACGCCGGGCGGCCGATGCTGCTGGAAGGCGGGCTGAAGTGGCAGAACATGTCGCTGACCCCGGCGGACATGGACTTTGCCACGCTGAAAGCGGCGGCCGCGCGCGACATTGCGCTCGCGTTTGGCGTGCCGCCGATGCTGATGGGCCTGCCGGGCGACAACACTTATGCCAACTATCGCGAGGCCAACCGCGCGCTGTGGCGGCTGACGCTGCTGCCGCTGGCCGGCAAGATCCTGTCGGCGTTGACGCAGGGACTCGACGCTTGGTTCCCCGATGCGACGCTGACCGTTGATCTGGATCGCGTGACCGCGCTGGCAGAAGACCGGCAGCAGTTGTGGTCGCAAGTTTCGGCCGCCGATTTCCTTTCCAACGACGAGAAACGGCAAATGCTGGGCATCGCTGCGGAGGCGGCACGATGAAGCGCGAGGACATGCTGGCGCGGCTGCTGGCGCAGGCCGGGACCGAGGGTTCCGAGATGATCACGCTGCGCGCGATCGTGGAAGAGGCAAGCGATCTTGGCGCGGTGCGCGTGCTGGAACGCATGGGCCTGGCCGACGAGGGCGCGCACGAAGACCTGGCCGAATTGCGCGAACTGCTGCGAGCCTGGCGCGATGC
>DAICYJ010000077.1 GCA_027311705.1 Novosphingobium sp.
GCCATCGGCTTGCTCCTTCTCGGCTGTCCGGCATTCAGCAATCGGGCCTAGCAGGGCATTTTTCCGGCGCAAGCAGGCAACGCGACGCGAGACCCAATTTCAGCGGACGGGCTGCGGTGACTGATATTTGACCGAATGGCGCAATCCGTCGCGAACCAGCCCATTCATCGCGGCATGAAGGTCTTGCCACGCCGCGCGTTCGTCGTGCGCTTCTTCAGGTATCAGCGCGGTGATGGTTTCCACAACCGCGTCGATCAATCCGGCAAAGAGTTCGAGGGGGATGTTCAGCGTATCGAGGTGGTGGGGGACGGTGTCCACGATGATGATTTCGATCACCGCCGGCGTTTCGTGCCACGCCATCAGGCAATAGAGCACCTGCTCGACCATTTCCCCTTGCAACCGCTCAGCCTTTGTTCCGGCCGCCTTTTCGTGGAAGCAGTCAGTGGTGGCAGGGAACCTTTGCAGAAGCAGATCCATGACCGGCGCGGTGATATCGCCCAATTGCTCGGCGGCGCGGAAAAGGCCGCGTTCGATCAGCGCATTTCTGTGCGGCATGTCGTTCTCCCATTCCGGCATTATCTTTACCGGATTTCACAGGCTGACGCCGCAATTCCCTTGATGGTCGTCAATTTTCCAGGATTTATGGGGTTCACGCGTGTTTGACGGTGACGATGTAGTTCAGCGCGGTATTGTCTGACAGGTGCAGCCCTTTCCCCGGGCTCCACGAAATGCCGCGCGGGTTGCCCATGCGCAGGCCGGCCGCTGCCAGCAGGTCCGACAGTTCCAGCGGGGTAATGAAATCGCGCCAGTGGTGCGTGCCCTTGGGCACCATGCCGAGGCCTTCGGCGCCTTCGACCAGCAGCAGTTTGGAAGCGGGGGTGCGGTTGGGGGTGGAGAGGACCATCAGGCCATCAGCGGCCAGCGTGGCGGCGAGCGCTGCGATGAAGGCGGGTTTGTCCGCCACGTGCTCGATCACTTCCATTGAGGTGACGAGGTCGAACCCGGTCAGGCCCAGTGCGCCGATCTCGCCGTGGCGGTAGTCGATGGCGAGGCCTGAACCGTCGGCATGCACCTTGGCGGCGGCGATGTTCTCCTCTGCCGCATCCACCCCGGTCATGCTTGCGCCCATGCGGGCCAGTGGTTCGGCGAGCAGGCCCGCGCCGCAGCCGACATCGAGCGCGCGCTTGCCCGCCAGTGGCTTCAGGCTGCGCGTGTCGGTGCCGAAATGCGTGTCCACGGCTTCGCGGATGAAGGCCAGCCGCACCGGATTGAGCCGGTGGAGCATCGCGGAACTGCCCTTGGGGTTCCACCATTCGGCGGCCAGTTTGCCAAAGTGTGAGGCTTCTTCGGGGCGGATGGTAGTTGCATTGCTCATTTGGCAATCCTAAAGCGCGCCCGCCACGCGGTCCACTGGCTGCGGGGGAAAGATTATTGCTGATACGTCAGTTTGACCGGGGAGCACGCAGTTGGCGCGGATCGTGATGAAATTCGGCGGCACATCGATGGCCGGCACCGAGCGCATCCGCCGCGTCGCGCGCATCGTGCAGCGCCAGCAGGCGGCGGGGCACGAAGTCGCGGTCGTGGTTTCGGCGATGGCGGGCGAGACCGACCGGCTGGTGAACTTCTGCCGCGAGGCCGATCCGCTGTATGATCCGGCCGAATACGACGTGGTCGTGGCGGCGGGCGAACAGATCACATCGGGCCTGCTGGCGATGCATTTGCAGGCGCTAGGGTGCAAGGCACGGTCGTGGCTGGGCTGGCAAGTGCCGATCAGGACCGACGATGCCCATGCCAAGGCGCGGATCGAGGCGATCGACGCGCCGGCGATGCTGGCGAGCATGGCGGCGGGCGAGATCGCGGTGATTCCCGGCTTTCAGGGCGTGACGCCCGATGGCCGCGTGACCACGCTGGGGCGCGGCGGGTCCGATACGTCGGCGGTGGCGGTGGCGGCGGCGGTGAAGGCCGATCGCTGCGACATCTACACCGATGTCGACGGCGTCTATACCACCGACCCGCGCATCGTGGCCAAGGCGCGCAAGCTGAAGAACGTGACCTACGAGGAAATGCTCGAACTGGCGTCGGTCGGATCGAAGGTGTTGCAGACCCGCTCGGTCAGCCTCGCCATGAAGGAAGGCGTGCGGGTGCAGGTGCTTTCGTCGTTCATCGACGATGATGCCCCGGCGGCGGATACCATTCCCGGCACGATGATCGTCAGCGATGAAGAATTGGAAGGAATCGACATGGAACGCCAGCTCATCACCGGCATCGCCGCCGACAAGAACGAAGCCAAGATCACGCTGACCCGCGTGGCGGATCGCCCCGGTGCGGTCGCCTCGATCTTTGCGCCGCTGGCCGAAGCGAACATCAACGTCGATATGATCATCCAGAACATCGCCAAGGACAAAGGCGAGACCGACGTGACCTTCACCTGCCCTCAAGCGGATCTGGCGCGCACCCAGTCGCTGCTGGAAGAACGCAAGGAGCAGATCGGCTATTACCGGCTGATCGCCGACAGCAAGGTGGCCAAGGTCTCGGTCGTCGGCGTGGGCATGCGCAGCCATGCGGGCGTTGCGGCCACGATGTTTCAGGCGCTGGCCGATCGTGGGATCAACATCCAGGCGATTTCCACCAGCGAAATCAAGGTTTCGGTGCTGATCGACGCCGACGAGGTGGAACTGGCGGTGCGCGTGCTGCACACAGCCTACGCGCTGGACGCGGCGTAACTTTCGCCGGGCCTGCCTTGTCGCGGCCACGTTGCGCCCCTAAAGGCCGCGCTTCGTGATTTGCAGCAAGGCCCTCGCATGACCGCTTACCCCAAGACTTCGTCGCTGATGGCGCGCGGTGCCGCGTTCCTTGGCACCGAATATGCGATCCTGTGCGGGGCCATGAGCTGGGTTTCGGAGCGGAATCTGGTGGCCGCGATCAGCAATGCCGGCGGTTTCGGGGTGATTGCCTGCGGGGCGATGACGCCCGAATTGCTCGATGCAGAGATCACCGGCACCAAGGCGCTGACGCAAAAGCCGTTCGGCGTGAACCTGATCACCATGCATCCGGGGCTGTTCGACCTGATCGCGGTTTGCGCGAAGCACGGCGTCAGCCATGTGGTGCTGGCGGGCGGCATTCCGCCCAAGGGTTCCGTTGAGGCGATCAAGGCGTTCGGTGCGAAAGTGCTTGTTTTTGCTCCGACTCTGGCGCTGGCGAAGAAGCTACTGCGGTCTGGCGCGGATGCGCTGGTGATCGAGGGCAGCGAGGCGGGCGGGCATATCGGGCCGGTTTCCACATCGGTGCTGGCGCAGGAATTCCTGCCGTCGCTGGCCGAAGACCACATCGTGTTCGTGGCTGGCGGCATTGGCCGGGGCGAGGCGATGGCCGGTTATCTGGAGATGGGCGCGTGCGGGGTGCAATTGGGAACGCGGTTTGCCTGCGCGACCGAATCGATTGCGCACCCGGCGTTCAAGAAAGCGTTCTTCCGCGCGAATGCGCGCGATGCGATCACATCAGTGCAGGTCGATGCGCGGCTGCCGGTGATTCCCGTGCGTGCGCTGAAGAACAAGGGCACCGAGGAATTCACCGCCAAGCAGGTGGAAGTGGCCAAGATGCTGGACGCGGGCGAGGTCGACATGATGGCGGCGCAGCTGGAAATCGAGCACTTCTGGGCGGGCGCACTGCGCAAGGCGGTGATCGATGGCGACGTGGAGCGGGGATCGGTGATGGCCGGGCAGTCCGTCGGCATGGTCACGCAGGAAGAGCCGGTGGCCGAGATTTTCGCGCAATTGCTGGCCGAATCCGAAGCGGCGTTGAGTCGGCGCTGAACGACACCTAACCGCGCACGAACGGGAGCTGACGAAGCCAATGCCGCATGGTTCTCGCATGAGCGCGTCCTTCGGGTTCGTCTTCGCCATCGTGCTGATCGACATGCTGGGCTTCGGCATCGCCATGCCGGTGCTGCCCGGCCTGATCATGCATCTGGCGAAGGTGCCGATCGGCAAGGCGGCGGAATATGCCGGCTGGCTGGGCGCAGGCTATGCGGTGATGCAGTTCGTGTTCGCGCCGGTGATCGGCAACCTTTCCGACCGGTTCGGACGCAGGCCCGTTCTGCTGGCCGCAGTGCTGGCGATGGGCCTCGATTACCTGCTGCAGGCCGTCGCCCCGGCATTCTGGTGGCTGGCGATCGGCCGGATCGTGGCGGGCATCACGGGCGCGAGTTTTTCGGCCGCCTATGCCTATATTGCCGATGTGACGCCGCCGGAAAAGCGCGCCGCGAGCTTTGGCATGCTGGGCATGGCGTTCGGCATCGGCTTTGTCGTCGGGCCGGCGCTGGGCGGGTTGCTCGGCACGTTCGGGCCGCGCGTGCCGTTTGTGGCCGCCGCCGTGCTGGCGCTTTCCAACTTCGCATTCGGTGCGATCTTCCTGAAGGAATCGCTGGCGCCTGAAAACCGCCGTCCGTTCGACTGGCGGCGCGCCAATGCGCTGGCGGCGCTGCGGGCCTTGCGCGGGCAGAGCGCGACGGTGCTGTGGTTCGTGGCGGCGCTGGGCATGTGGCAACTGGCGCACATCGTCTATCCCGCCGCATGGTCGTATTTCGCGAT
>DAICYJ010000080.1 GCA_027311705.1 Novosphingobium sp.
GTCGTAGGTGGTGACAGAAGTGAATTGGTAGAAATCGGAAGCCTGCCAGTGCATCAGCAGGTTCACACCATCGGACTGAATATCGCGGTTCGGCGTGGTATCGGTCGCCGATTCATAGAAACCAACGCCCTGATGCAGCGCGCCCGGAATTGCGGCGAGCGTGGGAACGGCGCTGAGATCCACCGCACCGGGACCGTTGGTGTAGTTCCGGCCGCCGCTGTGCACATGATAGAGCCGCAGGGTCGCATCGAAATCCGTGCTGGGCTTGAACAACAGGCTGCCGCGAATGGCGAAAAGATCGGTTTGAGCGAGGTTCTTCAGGCCCGGCGTCAGCTGTTTGATCGTGCCTTCATCCTTTGTGTAGGTGAAGGCGATGCGCGCGCTGAGCACATCGGAGACCAGTGGGGCCTGCATCGCGCCGCGAGCAGTGAATGTGTTGAAGTTGCCATAGCCGGCCGTGAGATAGCCTTCGGTATCGAAGCCGGGTGCTTTGGTGATGATATTGACCGCGCCGCCCGTAGCGTTTTTGCCGTAAAGCGTCCCCTGCGGGCCGCTGAGGACCTCGACCCGCTCTACATCGAACACCGGCATCAGTTCGAACATCTGGAATCCGCGAATGCCTTCATCGATATAAATGGCAATCGGCTTGCTCTGGTTGTGCGAAGCATCGGTCGAGGAAATACCGCGGATCGTGTAATTCGGCGGACCGCCATCGCCATAAGGCGACGAAACCTGCACCGACGGCGCCACACCGATCACTTGGGCAATCGACGTGATGCTGCGCGCCTGAAGCTCTCTCGATCCGATGGCCGTAATCGACGCGGGCACGTCCTGCAATCTCTGCTCGCGACGTTGCGCGGTAACGACGATGTCTCCGACCGCAACATCCTGCGTCGCCACTGCGGCCGACTCGGCCTGCGGGGCAGTTTGCGCGTGGGCCGCCGAAGCGATGCCGAACATCAGCGGAAGAATTGCTGCTCCATTTTTCAGGATAGTCGTCGTTCGCATGATTCTGCTCCCTTTTTCCAAAATCGAACCCACTGCTTCACACGGCGATCGCCCTCATTTCGATCAAACCGCACACCTCAGGCTCGCACAACCGGCTGGTTCAAATCAATGAACGCTCGTTCATTTCTATGAGTGTTGTTTCGCAAGTCAACGCAAAATATCAAGTGGGCCAAAAGAAGGTTGCTCTGCGCGTGAAAGCAAGGCGGAACAGGCCGTTTTGACAATACGCTCAGTAAGGACTGGCCACTGCAGATGGCAATGCCTGCTAGTCTCATCGTGCGCTGTGCGCCCGTCCCGGGCGATACAACCGCACGACCGATCGCTCACAAATCCAGAACGAGACGCTTGCCTGCGACCCCGCGTGAGACGCAGATGATCATCCGATCGTTCCCCGCCGTATCCATATCGTCCAGCACCGAATCCCGATGGTCGATTTCCCCGGCCAGAACGCGTGTCTCGCAACTGCCGCACACGCCCATGCGGCAGGAATAAAGTACGTCTATTCCCTCCGCCTCGATCACCTCCATGATCGATCGATCGGCAGGAATGGTGAACACCCGCCCGGACTTCGCGAGTTCGACCTCGAAATCCCCTGCGCGGACCGCTTCGTCCAGCGGTTTTGCCGCAAAGCGTTCAACGTGCAGTGCGCCCATGGGCCAGCGGGCGGCTTTTTGCTCGATCGCAGCCAGCAGCGGCTCTGGCCCGCAGGCGTAGATCAGGGTGTCTGCCCCCGGCCTATCGAGCAGGCCCGCCAGATCGATATGGCCGCATTCGTCGAACGGCTGGAACGAGACGCGCGCGCCATGTGCCGCAAGCTCATTACGGAACGCCATGGAGGCGCGCGTGCGCCCGCCATAGGCGAGGTTCCACTCCGCGCCCGCTGCATCGGCCGCGCGGATCATGGGCAAAATCGGCGTGATACCGATGCCGCCGGCGATGAAAATATAGCGGGTGGCCGGATCCAGGGCAAAGTGGTTGCGCGGGCCGCGCACGGCGATCCGGTCGCCCGCATGAAGGGTGTCGTGGATGAACCGGCTTCCGCCGCGCCCCGTGGTGTCGCGCAGCACGCCGATCGACCATTGCGAAAGGCGAGCCGGATCGCCGCACAGCGAATATTGGCGGACATCGCCATTGGCCAGCATCACATCGATATGCGCGCCCGGCCCCCATACCGGCAGATCGCCGCCCGAAGGTAGCGCGAGATCGAGCTGGATGACGCCATCGGCCAATGGGCGCCGCGCGGTGATGGTGAGGTCCAGTTCGACCTCGGCGGAAGATGCCCCGGACATAAACCCCACTTTCAAATCGTGCGAGCCAGCGTCAGGCCGGTTGCCATACCAGCGGCAGGGACTGGATCGTTATTTCCGAGCCGCGCTCGAACAGTTCGGCCCCTTCCTCGATGCTGTATTCGGGGATCTGGCGGTGCCATTCCTCGAACGCCAGTCGCAATTGCGTGCGTGCCAGGTGCATGCCGATGCAACTGTGCGGCCCGCGCCCGAACGAGAGGTTCGGCCCCGGCTTGCGATCAAGGATAAAGCTGTCCGCATCGGCGAAACGGCGCGTATCGCAGTTGAAGACCGAATTGAGGGCATAGACCATGTCGCCCTTGCGCAAGTCTGCGCCGTGCCACGTGGTGTCGAGCCCGACCTTGCGGCCGACACCCCAGATTACCGTGTAATAGCGGATGCACTCTTCGATGGCGGGCGTGAGCAGGGCGGGATCGGCGAGCACGCGGCGGCGGTCTTCGGGAAACTTGGCCATGTGGTACATGAGCCAGCCCAGCTGGGCCCGCGTCGTTTCCATGCCACCGACGACATAGATGAGGCCGATGCCGGTCAATTCCGCGTTAGTTAGTGGCCGTCCATCGACTTCGGCCTGCACGAGGCTGGTGAACAGGTCCATGTCCGGATCGAGCGGATTATGGCGCCGGTCGGCGATGACGCTGCCCATCAGCGCGTTGATCTCGTCCGTGGCGGAGGTCATGCCCGGACGGATGCCGTCTTCGCCGACGGGGGTTTCGGCACCCGAAAAACCGGCCATGAAGGTGTCGACCAGATCGATCAGCCGCTCGGCGAGGTCGATCGGCATGTTGGCAAAGCTGAGCAGGTTGAGCACGGGCACCTTGGCGGCATATTCACGCGCGGCTTCGACCCGGCCCAGCCCGGAGAACCCGCTGACGAGGTTGCGCAGGTTCTCGCGCATCACCGCCTCGCGCCTTGCCACCGACGCCGGGCTGAACCACGGGTTCAGCAGCGAGCGGAATTTCTGGTGGTCTGGCGGATTGATGTTGAGCGGGACGAGCAACTGGCTGGGATCGAGATCCGGGTCAACGGCGGTGACCGAGTCTACCCTGAACAGCTCGTAGTTCATGTAGACTTCCTTGACGAGTTCCGGATCGGACACCATCCAGAAGCCCTGCGACTGGGTGTTCACCCACAGCGGCGTGCCATCGTCGCGCAGTGCCTGCGCCTTGGCGCGATAGGCGCCGACCGGGCGGATCGGCGAGTAATCAAAATGGGTGGCCGGGCACTGGCCGGCCCGCTGTTCGACAGTCGTCATTTCTCAGTGTCCTTTCCCGATCGCCTCGAACGACGGGTACGAGCAAATTTCCTGCGGCCGGTTCAGGCACGCAGGATTGGCCGGGAGGGTCAGCGCTTCACGACCAGAAATCGTCGATGGCACCCTGATCGCCATCGTACATGCGGCAGGTGGTGATCTTGTCGTCGCGGATGGTGTAGACCACCAACTTGTCGGTCGAGATCTTGCCCTTGCCTTCGCGTTCCATCGTTTCGTGGACGATCACGACGATGCCATCGTCGCCCGCGAGGAGAATGTCGGGCGCGGCGGAGACGTGCCAGCGGCCGTCGGTCATCTTGATCAGCGGGGCGATCCAGCGGTCGTGCAGTTCCTGCTTGCCGTGGAAAACGCCGGCCATGTGGCTGTGGCCCGCCTGATAGCTGACGAAATCGTCGGCGTAGTAGCTCTCGCCCTTTTCGACGTCGCCCGCCGACCATGCGGCGAAATAATCCAGAATGCGCTGGCGGTTCTTTTGTGCGTTCGACATGGACGTTCCTTCAGTGCTGTCGACATTCCAGGCGGGAGCTGGCCAGACTCAGCCGCATGTACGAACGATCATTCATGACTTGACGTGTCGGATTGTCAAGGCGCAAAGTCAGGCGCGCTAACCTCAGGCGTGGATGTTGGCCAGCTGTGAGACAGTCGCGCGTTCGACCTCGAACCGGTATTGCTCCCCGCCGGAATTCGGCACCATTTCGCCCGTCCGGTCGGCAAGGCGATCCATCGATGCCAGCAACCGTTCGGCGGAATCGTCGCCCGCCCCCAGATACACGCCGCGCGTCATGGTAATGTTGGCCTGCTCGAAGCTGCCCGCGCCCGCCAGCACGATACGGCGGGTCGGAGCATCTTCGGCCACGAGTGCGACGATCGCCGGGCTGACCATCCCGGCATCGAGACCGGCCAGCTCCTCTGGCGAATAGAGGTCGTTGGTCATGCCGGTGGCCGCACTGGGCGCAAGGCAATTGACACGAATGTTGGACCGCTCGCCCTCGATAGCCAATGTCTGCATCAGTCCGACCAGCGCCATCTTGGCCGCGCTGTAGTTGCTCTGCCCGAAGTTGCCGTAGAGGCCGGACGAGGAGGTGGTGAACACGATCCTGCCGTACTGGCGCTGACGCATCCCTTCCCACACCAGCTTGGTGCAATTCACCGAGCCCATCACGTGTACGTCTAGCACCAGCCGGAAATCATCGAGGTCCATCTTGGCGAACGAGCGATCCCGCAGGATACCTGCGTTATTGACGAGAATGTCGATCTTGCCCCATCGCGCGATGGCTTCATCGACCATCGCCTGAACCTGGTAGGCTTGCGTGATGTTCGCGCCGCTCCACGCCGCTTCCCCACCGGCAGCGACGATCTCCGCACACACGGCGCTCGCGGCGGCTTCGTCCAGATCGTTCACAACGACGCAGGCGCCGCGATCCGCGAGTGCGAGCGCATGGGCGCGGCCCAATCCGGCCCCCGCACCGGTGACGATGGCGACACGGCCGACAAGGTTGATAGGCATCATGTTCTCCCGATGCAGTTTGACAGTGTGGGCCGGAGGATCAGATGATCGTCGCGCCGCCATCAATGACGATGGCTTGCCCGGTGATGTGGCCGCCGGCGTCGGACGCCAGCAGCAAGGCCGCGCCCATCAGATCGGTATCGCCGCCCAATTTACCGAGCGGCGTTTGCGCGATCATGTCTGCCCCATGTTCGTCCACGGTGGACGCGGTCATCTTCGAGGGGAAAAATCCGGGCGCAAGAGCGTTTACGCGGATGTTGCGCGGCCCCCATTCGGCGGCCAGCGCCCGCGTCATGTTGATCACTGCGCCCTTGGCCGTGTTGTAGGCGATCGTGCCCATGCGCGAAGGATGGTGGCCCATCAGTCCCTCGGTCGAGGCGAGGTTGACGACGACGCCCTTGCCCGCCGGAAGGAAAGCTCGCTTGGCCACTGCCTGCGTCAGCAGAAATAGGCCGCTGACATTCAGCTCGATGATCTTGTTCCAGCCAGCCAACGGGAAATCTTCCGCAGGAGCGCCCCAGGTTGCGCCGGCGTTGTTGACGAGAATGTCGATCGTGCCGAATTCGTCCAGGACCTTGCCGACGATGCCGTTCGCCGCATCCTGCACGGCGAGGTCTGCCGCGATCGCGAAAGCCCGCACATTGCGCGCGGCAAGAGCGGCCACTGCCTCGTCGAGTTCGACCTGCTTGCGCGCCACCAGCACGATCGATGCACCATATTCGCCCAGCGCGCAGGCGAGTTGGAACCCCAGCCCGCGGGAGCCGCCGGTCACGACGGCAACCCGGCCCGACAGGTCGAAAAGTGTGGCAAGTGTTTTGGTCATCGGCCGAGCCGCCGCTGCATCGTGAGCACAACATGGGCGCGTTGCGTGAATTGCGCATTTCCGATCGTCACAGAAACCCTCCGATACGGCGATTCCCTCAATGTCGAGGGAGAACGGAGTGGTCTGATAACGAATGAGCGTTCATTCGTCAAATCGTCTTGCCCGGACAATTTTTTGTCTTAGAGAAGGCCTCGCAAAGACGTTGACCTTCGCACCATGCGCGGCATAGCGTCTGTGAACATTCGTTCACACCCACGCCAAAAGGGCGCAATCTTGACGCAAGAACGGGTTAGCCCGGAAACAACTGGCATGCAGAGCGCGCCTTTGGACGGGATCGTGCATCTCAGTGGCCACATGAGCATGTGGGAATTGCTGGCGACGGTGCTGGCCTTTTCGGCACCGGTAGCGGTGGTTTCCGGGTTCATTCCCTTCGTCATCCTGTTCGATGGTCCGGGCGCGCCGGCGATCTTCCTGTGCGCCATGGTGCTGCTGCTGGTGTTTGCCGTCGGCTTTACGGCAATGACGCAATACCTGCCCCGCCCCGGCGGGTTTTACGCCTATGTCACGGCCGGGCTTGGCCGGGTGGCCGGCCTGGGTGCCGCCATGCTGGCGATCATGGGCTACCTGTTGCTGGGCTTTTGCACGCTTCCGTTTTTCGCGGTGAATGTCGATGCGCTGGTGCGCGGCTCGATGGGAGGGCCAGCCATCCCGTGGTTTTTTTATGCCGCAGCA
>DAICYJ010000083.1 GCA_027311705.1 Novosphingobium sp.
ATCCACCACGCTCCCGCGCCACTTCCAGAACACCCGCCCGCCGCGTGTTGAACCGCAACGAATGCTGCTTCCCGGCGAAGGCGGGGACCTCAGGCAGGATTGCGGGTGACGGACCGAGGCCCCCGCCTGCGCGGGGGAGCAACGATGTCAGCATTTCCGCAACCACATGACCCGCCGCCAGCGTGCCGTGGCCGCACATCGCCAATTCGGCCATTGGCGAGAACCAGCGCAACTGCCACTCCATTCCGTCATGCACCAGAAAGGCCGTTGCCGGCTGCGCCAAGTCCGCCGCCATCGCCTGCAAAGCCGCATCATCCGGCCAGCCGTTAAGGATCAGCACCGCCGCCGGATTGCCGCGTCCCGGCGCAGCGGCGAAAGCATCGACTTGCCAATAGGGAACCACGCTCATCGCGCTTCGCGGGGCCGCCCCTGCGCCATTTCGACCGCGCTTTCGCCATCCGGCCCGGTCGCCAGCAAATCCTGCGCACCGATGGGGGCTTCATCCACCAGCCCTTCCGGGTCGGGATGGATCAGGATTTCGATGCCGGGGAACGCCGCCATCAGCTTGTCCTCGATCTCGTCCATCACCCTATGCGCCTCGGTCACCGACATGCGGCCATCGACCCACACGTGGAACTGTACGAAATCGCGGTTGCCGCTGGTGCGCGTGCGCAGGTCGTGCAACCCCTTCAGCTCAGGATGCTGCGCCACGACGGCAAGGAACTTCTCGCGCTTTTCCGCCGGCCATTCGTGGTCCATCAGCTGTTCAATGGCTTCCTGCGAAGCACCCCAAGCGCCCCATCCCAGCCACAGAGCGATGCCGAATGCGAAGACCGCATCGGCCCCGGCAATCCCGGCATACTGATCGAGCACCAACGCCCCGATGACCGCAAGGTTGAGGAACAGGTCCGACTTGTAATGAACATTGTCGGTGCTGATGGCGAGGCTGCCGGTCGCGCGGATCACACGGCGCTGGTACAGCAGCAGCGCCACCGTCGCCGCCATCGCGATGGCCGAGACGATCACGCCCGATTCGGCATCCGCCGTGCGCCCGCCACCAAGGAACTGCTCCACCGCGCGAAAGGCGAGTCCGAGCGCCGAAATCGAGATCAGCACCACCTGGAACATCGCGGACAACGCCTCGGCCTTCCCATGGCCGAACCGGTGATTGTAATCGTCGGGCTGCGAGGCGACCCACACGCCCAGCAGGGTGGCCATGCTCGCCACCAGATCGAGCGCGGTATCGGCAAGGCTGCCCAGCATCGCGGTCGATCCGGTGGAAATCACCGCCCAGGCCTTCATCCCCAGCAACAGCGCGGCCACCGCGATGCTGGCAATCGCCGCCTTGCGGTTCAGGCTGGAATGGAGAGCAGTGCTGGTAGGGTCCATGTCGGTGACCTTACGGGTAAAGCAGCGTGCTGGTCCAGCCGCCCGCGCCATCGGCCACGAACCGCCGGCGTTCGTGCAGCCGGAACTCGCGATCCTGCCAGAATTCGATAGCCACCGGGCGGACGCGATAGCCCGACCAGTGGTCCGGCCGGGCTATGTCGCCATCGGGATACTGCGCCCGCAGCGCCGCCACGCGATCCAGATAGACATCGCGCGATGGCATGGGTCGCGATTGATCGGACGCCGCCGAACCCAGCCGCGACTCGGGATGGCGGCTGGCGAAATAGGCGTCGGCTTCCGCCCCCGTCACTTCGCTCACAGCACCTTCCACGCGCACCTGCCGGCGCAGGCTCTTCCAGTGGAACAGCAGCGCCACATTCGGATTTGCCGCCAGTTCGCCCCCCTTGCGACTGTGAAAATTGGTGTAGAATACGAAACCGTCGGGCCCGTGGCCTTTCAGCAGCACCATGCGCAGCGAAGGTACGCCCTGTGGCGTAGCGGTGGCCAGCGCCATCGCATTGGGATCGTTCGGTTCGTTCGCCTTGGCCGCTGCAAACCAGTCCTCGAATATGGCGTAAGGATCGCTGGCGGGAATGGCCTGCGAATCGGAAAAATCGGTCACTTGCAGTTCCTTGTCATGCGCCGTTCCTGCGTGTTTCCACCCGGGCGCGCCATGATTTCGATCAATGGCATGGCGCTTCGCGTAGCGCAGGGCCATTGCGCTGGAAAGCGAGCCTTGCGGGCAGCCCCGCGCAAACCTAGTTAGGTCCCCATGGCAGATCCTTATTCGACCCTTGGCGTCGCGCGCAGCGCAACCGAAAAGGACATCAAGTCCGCGTACCGGAAGCTCGCCAAGGAACTCCACCCCGACAAGAATACCGGAAACCCGAAGGCGACTGAGCGTTTCTCTCAGGTGACGAACGCCTATGACCTCCTTTCCGACAAGGACAAGCGCGCCCGGTTCGACCGTGGCGAGATCGATGGCGACGGCAATCCCACCGCGCCGTTCGGATTTGGCGGCGGAGGCGGTGGCAGCGCGGGCTTCGGCGGAGCGCAGCGCGGCTATCGCCACGATGGCTTCGAAGGCTTCGGCGGCGGCGGGAATGCCGGCGGATCCGAAGGCATCGACATCGGCGACATCTTCGAGGGCCTGTTCGGTGGGCGCGGCGGCATGGGCGGCGGCGCAGGACCAGGCGGAGCCGGCATGGGTGGCGGTCGCCGTGGGCCTCCACCCAAGGGCGCCAACGTCGCCTATCGCCTGTCCGTCCCGTTCATCGATGCCGCCACCCGCGCGCCGCAACGGATCACGCTGTCCGATGGCAAGACGATCGATCTGAAGCTGCCCGCTGGTGTGGAAAGCGGCCAGCAGATGCGGCTGGGCGGCAAAGGCGAGCAGGGGGCCGGCGGCTTCGGCGACGCCATCGTCACTATCGAGATCGAGCCGCACCCGTTTTATACCCGCGACGGCGACAACATCCGGCTGGACTTGCCGGTCTCGCTCGACGAAGCGATCCACGGCGCGAAAGTGAAAGCGCCGACGGTTGATGGCGTGGTGATGCTGACGGTTGCGCCCGGCAGCACCAGCGGCAAGGCGCTGCGGCTGAAGGGGCGCGGCTTTACCCGCAAGAACGGCGAACGCGGCGACCAGCTGGTCACGCTGCAGATCGACCTGCCCGCCGATGATGACGACCTCAAGGCCCGGCTGGAAGGCTGGCATGACGGGCGCGACTTGCGCGGCAAGCTGGGCGTCTGAACATGGCGGACGGCGATCCGGACAAAGCGGACGCGCTGGCGACCGGAGCAATTGCAAACGAAGCAATCGCTGAAGACCTGCCCGCCGACGCCCAGCCATTGGTCGCCATGCCCGATCTTTCGCCCGAAGCCCGCCGGCAGGAAGCCTTGCGCTGGCGCGCCGGGATGGCCGAGGCGCGCGAGCGGCTGGGTCCCGGATCGCGCGCGTTCGAGGTCATCAAGCGGGTGTGGGCCGGGGTGATCAACGACGGCACCATTCATGCCGGCAATTTCGCCTACATGGTGCTGATCTCGCTGTTTCCGTTCTTCATTACCGGCGCCGCGCTGTTTTCGCTGATCGGCGAGGCGAGCCAGCGCAACGCTGCGCTTACCACCGTGCTAACGGCGCTGCCCCGCGATGTTGCCATCGCGCTCGACCCCGTGGCGCGGAGCGTGGTAGAGGCGCGGACCGGCTGGTTGTTGTGGCTGGGCGGCCTGGTCGGGCTGTGGACGGTAGGCAGTCTCGTCGAAACTATTCGTGACGTGCTGCGCCGAGCCTATGGCACGCGGTGGACCCACGCGTTCTGGCGCTACCGCCTGATGTCGACCGGCCTGATCATTGCTTCGGTGGTGCTGATTCTTCTGTCGATCACCGCGCAAGTCGTCATCGGCGCGGTGCAGGAAGCGATTTTTGCCTGGGCACCTCAGTCCAGCGGTTGGGTGGACGGTCTTGCCCTGTCGCGGTTCGCGCCCGCGCTGGTGCTCTATGGCGCGCTGTGGCTGCTGTTCATTTCGTTGACGCCTGGCGCCTATCGCGGACGAAGCTACCCCAAATGGCCGGGTGCGCTGTTCGTCACGCTGTGGTGGCTGGCGGTGACAACCGCCCTGCCCAAGCTGTTGCGGACAGTGTTTACCTATGATCTGACCTATGGCAGCCTTGCCGGGGTGATGATCGCGCTTTTCTTTTTCTGGCTGGTAGGTCTAGGGATGGTGGTAGGAGCCGAACTCAACGCCGCGCTTGCCGAAAGCCCGGAAGAGCAGGACATGCTGGGACAGGCCGACAATCGCGAACGGGCGGCGCGCGCTGCTTCAGGGCAGGAAGAGTAAAGCAAGAGGGCGCATGACCGGATTGATGAAGGGTAAGCGCGGCCTGATCATGGGCCTCGCCAATGACAAGTCGCTGGCTTGGGGCATTGCCCGCAAGCTGCACGAACATGGCGCAGAACTCGCCTTTTCCTATCAGGGTGAGGCGCTGGAAAAGCGTGTGCGCCCGCTTGCCGCCAGTCTCGGCAGCGATTTCCTGATCGAATGCGACGTATCCGACATGGCCGCGCTCGACGTGGCGTTCGATACGCTGAAGGACCGCTGGCCGACGATCGATTTCGTGGTCCACGCCATCGGCTTTTCCGACAAGAACGAACTGCGTGGGAAGTACGTCGACACCTCGCTGTCGAACTTCCTGATGACCATGAACATTTCAGCCTACAGCCTTGTCGCCGTGACGAAGCGCGCGGCGGAAATGATGCCGCAGAACGAAGACGGGACGGGCGGCGGTTCGATCCTGACTCTCACGTATTATGGCGCGGAAAAGGTCGTGCCGCATTACAACGTGATGGGCGTGGCGAAGGCGGCGCTCGAAACCAGCGTGCAGTACCTCGCCAACGATCTTGGCCCGGTGGGCATTCGCGTGAACGCGATTTCGGCCGGCCCGATCAAGACGCTGGCCGCCAGCGGGATCGGCGATTTCCGCTACATCCTCAAGTGGAACGAGCTGAACGCTCCGCTGCGCCGGAACGTAACGATCGAGGATGTCGGCGGTTCGGGCCTGTATTTCCTATCGGATCTGTCGTCGGGCGTGACGGGCGAGGTGCACCATGTCGACGCGGGCTATCATGTCGTCGGCATGAAGCAGGAAGATGCGCCGGATATCGCGCTGAGCTAAGCATTCGGCGCCACGGCCAATCCGCCCTATCCCGGAATCGGGAGGGGGCGGATTGGGTTAGCTGTTACTGTTGCCCTTCCGGCGCAGGCAGCGGCGTGGCAGCAGCCGCATTGCCGGTTTCCGCCTCACGCTCTTTCGCCAGTTTGGCTTCGTACTGCTTTTCCAGAACTTCGACGCGGGCCTGCTCATCTGCCGCGTCCACATCGAGCGATTCAAGGCGCTTGGCGCGTTCGGCCTCAATCAATTTTCCGAACTGCACGTCGCTTGCCTGCTTCTTTTCGGCATAGGCCTTGTCGATCAAACGCGCCACGCAGCCCGATGCACCGCCGGAGCCGATGGGCGAGCACGAGGCAACGCCAGCCGCGCCCACGGTTTCATAGGCCTTCACCCGCGCAGTCCAGCCCTGGTTGACCGAGGCGTTGGGATTATCGCGCAAAGGCACGGGAATGCGGAAACGCTCGCCCTCGTCCTTCCGGGCGCAGACGGTGATCTGGTCGTTGGTGGAAGGCGGGCAGGCATCCTCGCCATAGACGATCAACTGATTGACCTTTTCGGCTGGCACCGATGGGGTCGGCACATCCTGCGCGAAGGCGGGCAGCGGGGCGACCATGACCATCGCGCCTAAAGCGGCGGCGGCGAGGAAGGAACGCGTCATCATGGAATCTCCAGCTGGTTCGGCACCCGATATAGGGCCTGTTGCCAGTGAACGGTAGGTGAAGCGCGCACCTTGGCCCGGATCAATTTGGCCGTCGGATTTGACCGGTCAGATCCGGCGGGAAAGCGCGATCGCGGCGCGACAGCCGAGCCGGATGGCATGGAACATCACGGGATAGCCGGGGGCCTTCTCCGCGCCCGCCGCAAAAGCAGCGTCGCGGTGGGCGCGCTCGTCGTCGCGGAATTCGCGGATCGTTTCGGCGAGTTCCGGGTCTGAATCGCCCAGTTCTTCCAGCTGGTGGGTGTAATGGCGGTCGATCTCGGTCTCGATCGCCGCGGTGCAGGCCATGGCGGCTTCCGGCCCGATCAGCGCGGTCGCTGCGCCCAAGGCGAATCCCGCCACCGACCACACCGGCTGGAGCAGCGTCGGACGCACACCGCGCGCCGCGATCATCGCGTCGAAGCGTTTGCGGTGTTCGGCTTCCTGCCGCGCCATTTCGGCGATTTCACCCGAACCGGCCGCGCGGTCACCCATCACCGCCAGCTGCCCGGCGTAGATGCGGGTTGCGCCGAATTCGCCGGCCTGGTCGACCCGCAGCATTTCCGCCGATGTGGTGCTCATGGCCTCCGCCCCTTGCTCAGCAACGCGAAGATCAGCAGCGCCGCGCCGACCGAAACGAGAAAGTTGTACCCGGCAAGGCTCACCCCGAGCAGGGTCCACGCCGGCGCATCGCAGCGCACCACCGGCGCAGCGAGAATCGCCGCCAGCGGATCGTTGCCCAGCTGGCTGGACGAGCAGGTCGTGATGCCCTGCCACCAGTGATACTCGACCCCGGCGTGGAATGCGCCGATCAGCCCACTCACACCGATGGCCAAGGCGGCGAGCCGCACCAGCAGGTCGCCCGCAGGCTTTCCCATCAGCGACAAGGCACCCAGCGCCAGTATGATGGCGGCGAAGTGCGGATAGCGCTGCCACCAGCACATCTCGCACGGAGCAAGGCCGAAACCGTACTGCGCAACATAGACCGCCGCGATCAGCACGGCGGGCACGAGCAGGGCGAGCCAATAGGCCAAATTACGCGAAGCTGCGGGATTCATGGCTCAACGCTTCCGAGCGGCGAGGGCCGACGGCGTGGTCCGGCCGATGGTCTGCAGCGCGTAATAGAGCTGAAAATCGTCGATGCCCTTGGTCTTCAGTTCCTCGGGCGTCCATTTGAAGCGCGGATCGTCGATCTTGTCCTTTTCGAGATCCTTGTCGTCCTTGATCTCGTTGATCAAGTGGCCGCGCAGATCGCTTTCGCGATACGAGCGCAGCGCACGCTTGCGCAGATCTGGATCGGAAATCTGCGGCACTGCAATATCGGGATCGATCCCGCCTTCCTGCACCGACCGGCCGGACGGAGTGAAATAGCGCGCCGTCGTGAGCTTGAGCGCGGTATCGCGCGTCAGCGGGATCAGCGTCTGCACGCTGCCCTTGCCGAAGCTGCGCTGACCCATCACCACCGCACGGTGATCGTCCTGCAGCGCGCCGGCGACGATTTCGGAGGCGGAGGCGGAGCCTTCGTCGATCAGCACGATCATCGGGATACCCTTGGCGATGTCGCCCGGCTCAGCGTTGTAGCTTTCGTTGTCGCGGGCATAGCGACCGCGCTGCGAAACGATGGTCCCGCTGTCGAGAAACAGATCGGACAGGGCCACCGCTTCATCGAGCAGACCGCCGGGGTTGCCGCGCAGATCGAGAATCAGCCCGTGCGGGCGGCCGCCGGTCTTGGCGCGGATCTGCTGCCAGGCCTTGGCCACTTCAGTTCCGACGTTCGAGCTGAAGCTGGAAACCGAAATGACACCCGTCCCGTCCTTGACCGAGAAATCGACGGGCTTCAGATCGATGATCTGGCGGGTGACGGTGACGTCGAAAGGATCGTCTCGACCGGGGCGGAAGATCGACAGGCGGATCTGCGTGCCCGGAAGCCCGCGCATCTGGTCCACCGCTTCATCGAGGGTGCCGCCATAGATCAGCTTGCCATCAAGGTGAGTGATGAAATCGCCGGCCTTCACCCCGGCAAGATCAGCCGGGCTGCCCTTGGTCGGCGCAATCACCTTGACCGCGCCGTCGTCCATCGTCACCGAAAGGCCGAGCCCCCCATACGAACCATCGGTCTGCGTGCGCAGGTTCTCGAAATCGCGCGCATCGAGGTAGGAGCTGTGCGGATCGAGCGTTGCGAGCATGCCGTCGATCGCGCCCTTGACCAGCTTGTCGTCGTCAACCTGTTCCACGTAAGTCGACTTGATGCGTTCGTAGATGGCGATGAGCTTGCCGAACTGCGGGCCAGACTTCGCATCGACCGCCGCCAACCCGGCGGTCGCCACCGGGATCAGCGCCACGGCGGAAACCAGCGCAGTCGCGCGGGCAAGGGAAGCGAACCGGTTTGCCATGATGGCCTTTCGCAAAAAGAGAGCGCTCAGAAAACGCGCTGATGCCTGCGCTTTTATAGCCGGCGGGCGATTAACGCCAGATGGAGGAAGGGGAAATCTCTGCCTCGTCCGGCAGACGTCAATCGCGCAGCAGCGCCAGCGGATTGACCGGCGTACCGTCCTTGCGCAATTCGACCGTCACCGTGGGACGGCCCGGCCCGGCGCTGCCCAGCGGCGCCCCCTGCACCACCTGATCGCCCACCGCCACGTCGAGCCGGCCCAGGCTGGTGACAAGCGACGACCAGCCGCCGTCGTGCTCGATGATCACGATCCGGCCATACCCGCGATAGGGCCCGGCAAAGGCGATCCTCCCGGCGGCGGGCGAGACGATCTGCGCATTGCCCGGCGGCGCGAAAGTGACGCCCTGCGCCGGCCCGGCCGAGCCGACCTCGCCAAACCCGGTGACGACGCGCCCGGTCAGCGGCATTACCCATGAGAACGGCGCGCCGGGATCGGCCAGCGGCCCGGCATTGTCGAACACTGGTGCGGCATCTGGCCGGGCGGGGCGCGGCACCGGGCCTGGCAATGCGGCCAGTTGCGCGCGCAAAGCCCCATCCTGCTGCAATTGCCCCATCAGCGCGGACAAGTCGCGCGTCTCCTCGGCCAGCGCCAGCGCGCGATCGGCCTCGCGGCTGGCCGAGCCCTGAGCCGCGCGCGATTCGATCCGCTGGCGGCTTTCCAGCGCGGCCAGTTGCTTTCGGCGCTCCTCCAGCCCCTCGCGGCTCTGGCGCAATTGCCCCGACGCGGCGCGCGCGCTTTCCTGCAACTGCCGGCCACGCACGATCTCGCCGCGCAGCCCGGCAGTGCGGCGACGCACTTCGGGCAGCATGGTTTCGAGCACGGCGCGCAAATAGACCGTGTCGCGCACACTGTCGGCTCGCATCAGGCTGAAGGCCAGCGGGCGGCGCGCCATCAGTTGGAGCGCGGCGGTGAGGCGGACGACCGGTTCCTGGCGCTCCGCGATACGTAGGCGCAAAGCGGATCGCTGGCGGTCGATCACGGCGATGCGTGTCTGCGCCAACGCGATTTCAGCTTCGGACTGCTGGATGCGCGCGGCTACGGCGGCGGCTTCGCGTGCGCTGCGATCGGCAGCTGCGGTGGCACGCTTTGCCTCGCCTTCCAGTTGCTCGCTCCGTGCCCGCGTTTGCGCAAGTGCACGCTCCGCCTGCTGCAGCGCGCTGCCGGCCTGCCCTGCGTCGTCATAGGATGCGGGCTGGGCCAGCACCTGCCAGCCGGCGAGGCCGGCCAAGGCGACCGTGAATGCAAGGAAGGCGGCGCGCGACGTCATGCAGCCCAGCTTATCCTTCGCGGTGATAGGGATGGCCAGCGACAATGCTGGTGGCGCGCCACAGTTGTTCGGCCAGCATCGCGCGTGCCAGCATGTGCGGCCAGGTGGCGCAGCCGAATGCGAGCAGCAGGTCCGCCTCTTCACGCAATCCGGCATCGTGGCCATCCGCAGCGCCGATCAGGAACCGCGCCTCACGCACGCCATCATCGCGCCAGCGCTCGAGGATTTTGGCGAACTCACTCGAGGTCAGCTGCCGACCGCGCTCGTCCAACGCCACAGTGCGGACAGGCGTGCTGGCGGGTGGCGGGATCGTGCCGCCACGATCGGGCAGTTCCGTAACCTTCAAACCCCACGCGATCCGCTTGGCATAGCGATCGACCAGTTCCGCTTCGGGCGAACGACCAATCTTTCCGCGAGCGATGATATGCAGGAGCATGGCAGACTCCTAGCCCAAAGCCCGCGGAAACAGAATGTGTTGTCGGTGCGAGAAACCTATCCGGGATTTCGCTTGGCCCTTCGCGGATGCGAAGGGCGGACCTAAAGCTTCAAGCCGCGCCCTGGTCTCCGAACGCCCACATGCGTTCAAGATTGTAGAAGCTGCGCACTTCGGGGCGGAACACGTGGATCACGATGTCGCCTGCATCGACCAGCACCCAGTCTGCGGCAGGCAGGCCTTCGATCCGACAGTGGCCATAGCCGCCGTGCTTGATGCGCTCCGCCAGCTTCTGCGCCATCGTGGCGACCTGACGCGTCGAACGGCCCGACGCGATCACCATGAAATCGGCGACCGAGCTTTTGCCTTCGAGCGGGATCGAGATGACGTCCTGCGCCTGATCGTCGTCGAGCGACTGGAGCACCAGTTCGTGCAGCGACGCGGGGGCGGGGCGAGGCGTGGACGCCGGGGCGGCCTGCGTGGCGGTGCCGGCATCGGCCGGCAGCGGTTGGATGGTTGTCATAGGAGTGAAGATGGTCTCCGTGCCTGAAGGTTCAATGACACATGTTTCAAAACACCAGAGCGCCGCCGGAACGGATGCTCCGCCAGATGGCCGCTCTGGATGGGGGCGGGACGGCTCAGGGTTCGGAAACCCCGATGGAACGATGCGTGACCATGTCACGCGCGGCAATGCCGGCGTAGCGGTGATACCAACCGGGATCGGAGGCGCGAATCGCGCTGGCCGACCGTGTATCGGGATCGAATCGCAGGAACGTCAGAGCCGGGGCGCTCCGTTTTGCGCCATGCAAATCCGGTCTGTGCCGCCGGCGCCAGCGGCCCAGCCAGGCCATGGCGGGGCTCGCCAAGGCACGCCCATCATAACCCGGACGGGCAATAACCGCAATCGGCATCTCCCGCGCGATTGCGCGCCAGTCTTTCCAGCGGTGAAACTGGGCCAGATTGTCAGCTCCCATAATCCAGACGAAGCGCAGTTTCGGGTAACGGCGACGCAATGCGCGCACGGTTTCGATGGTGTAGCGCGTGCCCATCTGCGCCTCGATCGCTGTGACTCGAATCGGTGCCCGCCGGGCCGCCTTGCGCGCGGATGCCACCCGCGCGGCTAGCGGAGCCATGCCTTTCGCGGGCTTCAGCACATTGCCGGGAGACACCATCCACCACACTTCGTCGAGCCCCAATGCATCGATCGCAAACAGGCTGATGCGGCGGTGCCCGCCATGGGCCGGGTTGAAACTGCCACCCAGCAGGCCGATCAACCGGGGCGTCTGGCTCAACCGGGGACTCGCCTTGGTGATACCGCCTGCCCGCGATAACTGCCCTGCATCTCGAACATCCAGCCGGGGTATTCCTTCGGAAGTGCGGACAGCGCATCGAGTCGGGCAAGTTCGTCCGCAGTGAGTTCCACGTTGCAGGCAGCGATGTTGTCGGCCAGCTGCTCAGCGCGCTTCGCCCCGACGATCACGGTCGAAACGGCAGGCTGATAAAGCAGCCAGGCGATGGCCACTTGCGCAACCGTTACTCCGCGCGACTGCGCCATCGGCTGCATCGCATCGATCAGGTCGTAGGCGCGCTCGTTGTTCACCGGCGGGAAATCGAACGCGGCGCGGCGGCCTTCACCGTCAGCGGCGCCTTCGCGCGAATACTTACCCGACAGCAGGCCACCCGCCAGCGGGCTCCACACCATCAGGCCCAGCCCCTCGCTTTGCAGCATCGGCACGATCTCGCGCTCAAGATCGCGCCCTGCCACAGTGTAGTACGCCTGCAACGAAACGAATTTCTCAAGTCCCAACCGCTCGGAAATCCCCAGCGCCTTGGCGATTTGCCACGCTGCCCAATTGCTGACGCCGATATAGCGGGCGCGACCGGTGCGTACGATATCGTCGAGCGCGCGCAGCGTCTCGTCGATGGGCGTCTGCGAATCCCACCCATGAATCTGGTAAAGATCGATGTGATCGGTGCCGAGGCGCGAGAGGCTGGCGTCGATCTCGTTCATCAAGTGGCCCCGCGACGCCCCCGAATCGTTCGGGCCCGTGCCCATCGGCCCCATAGCCTTTGAGGCGATAACCACGTCGGAACGTTTGACGCCCAGATCGCGCAGCGCCTGCCCAAGGATTTCCTCGGAACGCCCGGCGGAATAGACGTTGGCGGTGTCGATGAAGTTGATCCCCGCGTCGAGCGCTTGTTTGACCAGCGCGGTCGATGCGTCCTGATCAAGACCCGCGATTGCTTCGAACATGCCGCTGCTCTGGCCGAACGTCATCGCGCCAAGGCACAGTTCGGAAACGATCAGCCCGGTCGAGCCGAGGCGGTTGTGGCGCATCGCAATTCCTTTCGCATCCTGTCCGTACGTGGATGTAGCCGCCACGGAACCCCGGTCAACTGCCGAGGGGTTAGCCCGGACGGACTTGCCCGCTGCCGCGCACCAGCCATTTGTACGTCGTCAGGCCTTCCAGCGCGACCGGTCCGCGTGCGTGCAGGCGGCCCGTGGCGATGCCGATTTCAGCACCGAGGCCGAACTCGCCGCCATCAGCAAACTGGCTGGAAGCGTTATGCATCACGATGGCACTGTCGACTTGCGCCAGAAAGCGGTCCGCGGTCGGCTGGTCCTGAGTGACGATGGCGTCGGTATGGCCCGAAGCGTGCTGCGCAATGTGTCCCAGCGCCTCGTCCAGCCCATCGACCACCGCGACGGAGAGGACGGCGTCGAGATACTCGGTATCCCAGTCCTCGTCGGTCGCCGCACGGATTCGCGGATCGATAGCACGGGCGCGCGCGTCGCCGCGCAGCTCGCAGCCCGCGTCGAGGAGCGGTTCGACGAGGCCGTGCGGATCGGAATACGTCGCGTCGATCAGCAGCGTTTCCATCGCACCGCAAATGCCGGTGCGGCGCATCTTGGCGTTTAGCACGATGGCGCGTGCCATGGCGGGTTCTGCGGCATGATCGACATAAGTATGGTTGATGCCGTCAAGGTGGGCGAGCACAGGCACGCGGGCATCGGACTGGACGCGGGCGACAAGGCTTTTGCCACCGCGCGGCACGATCATGTCGATCAGGCCCGCAGCCGTCAGCATGGCGCCGACGGCCGCGCGATCCTGCGTGGGCAGAAGCTGCACCGCGTCTACAGGAACGCCGCCTTCGGCAAGGCCTTCGGCTAGCGCCTTGTGGATCGCGCGGTTGGAATGCACCGCCTCGCTGCCGCCGCGCAACAGCACGGCGTTCCCCGAACGGATGCAGAGCGCGGCGGCGTCTGCCGTCACGTTGGGCCGGCTTTCGTAGATGATGCCGATCAAGCCGATGGGGATACGCACGCGCTGCAGCACCATGCCGTTGGGCCGCGCATCCTCGCCGATGATCTCGCCGACGGGATCAGTGAGCGAGGCCACGTCCTCGACTGCCGATGCCATGCCTTCGAGGCGCTTTTCATCGAGCTTCAGCCGATCGAGCAGCGCGGCCGAAAGGCCGTTGGCGGCACCAGCGGCGACATCCTGCGCATTCGCGGCCAGAATTTCCGATCCAGCCCGGCGCAAAGCGGCCGCAGCCAGCTTCAGCGCTGCTTCCTTTTCGCCGGACGGCATCGCAGCGAGGACGCGCTGCGCGGTGCGGCCGGCACGTGCAAGTCGCCCGACGAGATCGGTAACGGTTTCACCTTCGTCGAAGGCAGTTTCGGCGGCGGAAATCTGGGCGATTCTAGACATGGCGGCGCTCTACCACTTGCGCAACGGCGTGAACAGACGGCGAGTCGAGCAGTGGCCATTCCCACGTTCAGCAAACGGTTCCCGAATTGTGATGAAAATCGCATTCCGAAAGCGATTCATCGTTCGGGGGGCACGATTCGCCCCATGCGGTTCCGACAGGATTCGACTCGGCAGCGTATGCGACGCTAGGGCCCACGCCGGTCGGACACATAAAAACAAGCAACGACGGGGGTCGCAATCTTGCCATCGATTACGCGTGACGGGCTGAAAGTCCGCCTGCGGCAGTGGTTTCCCGAGCGTGAGTTTTTCATGCGCGCGGAAGGACAGGTTCGCTTCATCCGCATTTCTACGCGCCTTCAGGCCGGGGCCGCTGGCATTGCCTCCGCGGCGGTGCTGTTGTGGATCGGGGTGCTGGCATGGGCTCTGATCGCGCAGTTCTTCGTTTCCGCCGACCGTAATTCGTTGCTGGACCGGGAAGCGGCGGTCGCATCCGCGTCCAGCCGCGTCGCGAAGTATCGACACGAGTTGGGCGCGGTCGCTGGCGACCTGCAAAAGCGGCAGGAGTTCATCGAAAAAACCGTGCAGGGCACCATCGGTCAACTGCCGGCGGATCTGCCAAAGGGCTCAGTTTCCGACAGCAGCGCCGAAGCCAGCAAAACCGTGGACAAGGTTTCGATGGCCGTGCCCGAAGCTGCCGGCCTCGCCCGGATCGAGGCACGCCAGCTTGCCTTCGTCGAAAAGCTTACCCGCTATGCCGATGCCCGCACCGCGCGTGCGGAAAGTGCCATCCGCCGCGTCGGCCTGAACCCCGCGATGGTCGCGGTGTCCGATGTTTCGGCGCAAGGTGGGCCGTTGATCCCGCTTACGACGGGAGCGGGCCGCAGCATCGATCCGCGTTTTGCCCGGCTGGGCGCCAGCCTTGCGCGGATGAGCGCTCTCGAACAGGGCCTTGCCCGTATTCCCAACACGCTGCCAGCCAGCCTCGAATTCATCTCGTCGGGCTTCGGGTACCGTTCCGATCCGTTTACCGGCGGCGCGGCGTTCCACGCCGGGCTGGATTTTCGGGGTCCGATCGGCGCGCCGATCTATGCCGCTGCCGCCGGCGCCGTTTCGTTTACTGGGGTGCGGCAGGGGTATGGCAATTGCGTGGAAATCAGCCACGGTAACGGGTTGATGACCCGATACGCCCACATGTCGCGAATCACCGCTAAGCTTGGCACCAAGGTCGGCCCCGGATCGGTGATCGGAGCAATTGGAAGCACGGGCCGCTCCACCGGCCCGCACCTGCATTTCGAAGTTCGGATCAACGATCGCCCGGTCGATCCACGCCCGTTTCTCACCTCCCCCTCGTTCAAGGTGGCCTCGCATGTTCAAGAAAACCGCGCCGGAAGCCCGGCCGGCATCGCCGGCTAACGCCATGGCCGGAACATTTTCCGTGCTCGGAGCCGACCTGAGCGTGAAGGGCGACATCACTGCCAGCGCCGACCTGCACATCGAAGGCAAGGTCGAAGGCGACATTTCCTGCAGTTCGCTGGTGCAGGGCGACGCCAGCGTTATCACCGGTGCAATCATCG